>NZ_VMMD01000027.1:0-3088 GCF_013277015.1 Streptococcus sp. 1032
ACAATGGTGGCAACACTAATAACGGTGGGGACATCAACAATGGTGGCAACACTAATAACGGTGGGGACACTAACAATGGTGGTAATACCAACAATGGTGGCAACACTAATAACGGTGGCAACACTAACACCGGTGGCAACACTAACAATGGTGGTAACACCAACACCGGTGGTAATACCAACAATGGTGGCAACACTAATAACGGTGGCAACACTAATAATGGTGGCAACACTGACAACAGTGTGACACCACCAGCCCGTAGCCGTAGAAGTGTAGCCTTTGCTGGAGGCACTCAATCGAGTCAAGAGAAACAGGTTGATAAATCAGTCTTAAGAGATTTGATTCAAGACTTGGAAACTCGTTTGAAAGACTTGGATGGTATTGATCAATCTGTCATCGACGCTGCGAAGGTCATTCTCGGAGAGGGGCAAGAAGCCCTTAGAAATGCTGACTTGACAGAGGCAGGCTTGAAAGAGATGACTGCTAAGGTCAAGGAAGCACTCGAATCCTTGAAAGGCAAGCAAGCAACTAAGGATGAAGAAGAAACGAAAGAAATAAGGAAAGAGCAAGGTCATCTTCCATACGGTACGATGATTGGCAGCCTGCTAGCCCTTCTTGGTCTCCTTCTCTTCCTCATCGCTCGTCGTAAGAAAGAGTCAGAACTCAAGAAATTGACCAAGGAATTGACTAAGGTTCTGCAAGAAAGCGACCTTACAAATGTAGATGCCAAAGTTCTCGACCAAGCACGAGAAGCTCTCGCTCAAGCAGTTGCTTTCCTAGCCAATGAGAAAGAGTCTGACCACACAGAAGATGAGTTGATTGAGAAACTCAAAGCTATTCTTGCTCAGTTAAGATAAGTAAAGCCTAGACTAGTCAGAAGCCGGCTAGAATAGTGATTGATAGAATGTTGGAAAAACTCAATTTGAGGTGAACATTCAGAAAATCTTTCTCTGATAAAACGCATAATATCAAGCTTTTTAAGGCAAGGTATTATGCGCTTTTATCATTTTGAAACTTTTTGTTCCATCCTTTTTGTGATATTTTTCCCTTATTTCACAAATATTTCATATTTGGATTTTATAATAAGCTATAGTCCAGTTTTTACTATACTTTGATATTCAAATATGTTATACTATGATTATCAAAGTAAATGAAAGGGGTTACGAACATGACGCCAGAAGAAATGTACTTGACAGAGCGATTAGACGTACAGATAGCTCATTTTTTAAAGAAAAGCGTTCAACATCGTAGACGCTATAAGGTATTAAAAATAACAGAAATCGTGGCAGGTTTCCTCATAGCTGTCTTTTGTGCTATTCCTATGCCAGGTGATCGCTACCGTTTGATTTCGGTTGCCTTATCCAGTCTCGGCTTGCTGTGTGAGGGGATTCTCAATTTGTATAATGCCAAGGAACACTGGATTTCTTACCAAAAGACTGCGCAACTCCTGGAGAGAGAAAAATTCCTCTATCAATGCCAAACGGAGAAATATGCAGGAAAAACCAAGGCTTTTGCTCTATTTGTCAAGACATGCGAAGGTCTTATCTCAGAGGAAATCAACCAGTGGGAAAGTATCCAGTCAAAAGAAGTGGCAGCTAGTGCAGATGCTCCAGAGAAAAAAGAGTAGGAGGTGGAGGAAATGTACCAATCCAGCTACCTATTGCCCTTGCTCTGGTTAAAAAAAGAAGCCGATAAGGAAAAGATGAGCGCGACTCAGTGCCAGATATTTTTCTTTTACTATCAAATGTTTGAACTCTTATTTGCTAGAGAAAGCGACTTGAGAGACTTATGTCTGGGAAGGCAAGGTTTTTATTTCTCGCAGTTAGAGAAAGATTTGCTTTCTGGAGTTTCCCACTTTCTAAAAAACTTGGAGGGAAAAGGAACTCTCAAGGCTAATCAAGAAGTATCAGCTCGCAAAGCCCTTTTTCTAGCCTTGACAACTAGCCAGCCAGATTGGCAGGAGTTAGCTCCTGTTTTTGATTTTTATCAGTCTGTAGGGGGACTTGAACATCCTTCTCTCTTGAGTTCTCAGGACAGACAATATCTGATGTGGATTTACCAGTCAGCTTTGGAGAAGGATTATAGTGTCAAGGTTATTGGCGACAAGCATTTTGTATTGAAGAGACAAGATGCTACTAAATTGACAGGGCGCCAAACTCAAACTTTGGAAGCACTGAGTCAATCAGAAGACTTGGTCAATCCTGTCTATGTTACATTAGGAGAAAAGGGGGTGCTCTTGCTTGATTAAGAGAGGAGATGTTGTGGCTCTTTATTTGCCTTTTCCAAGTATTAGTAGCGATTTGGCTGTGAAGAATCATATGTATATCTGTATTGACAACAGCACGACTAAAAACAAAGAGTTGGTTAAAAATCAGACCTTCAAACCAGCTCTCTTGACCAGACGTTTGGTCAAGAACTTTATGATAGAAGAGCCGGATCTAGCTCGTAATCCTTTTACAAGACCAACCTTGATTGACTTAGATAAGGTATTTATGTTGGATAATACGGTCATTCCGACTTCTTATCTAGCCAGACGGCGACGCAATGTCTCAGAAGAATTATACGAGGAAGTTTTGGATCACTTAGTCCAACCACGGCTGATTTCATTGAACAAGTCTGAGTTTATGCAACTCAATCCAGGAACTTATTAGGAGGTAGAAGATGACAAATAAAGCAGTAAATGACTTTATACTAGCTATGGATTACGATAAAAAGAAACTCTTGACCCATCAGGGAGAAAGTATTGAAAATCGTTTCATCAAAGAGGGGAATCAGCTACCCGATGAGTTTGTTGTTATCGAAAGAAAGAAGCGGAGCTTGTCGACAAACACAAGTGATATTTCTGTAACAGCTACCAACGACAGTCGCCTCTATCCTGGTGCACTTCTCGTAGTGGATGAGACCTTGTTAGAGAATAATCCCACTCTTCTTGCGGTCGATCGTGCTCCGATGACTTATAGTATTGATTTGCCTGGTTTGGCAAGTAGTGATAGCTTTCTCCAAGTAGAAGATCCCAGCAATTCAAGTGTTCGCGGAGCGGTAAATGATTTGTTGGCCAAGTGGCATCAAGATTATGGTCAGGTCAATA
>NZ_VMMD01000028.1:0-5095 GCF_013277015.1 Streptococcus sp. 1032
AGTAAGTAAGTAAGTAAGTTTTTTTGTCCCGATTATGATATAATAATTAAACTAGGTGAACTTTGCTAGTAGGAGAAACGATCTTTTCCGCTAGATGTAAACATGAAACTTCCTTTCCTAAAAAACATGACAAAATGATTAATAATTGCTAAGCCTACTAGACAGTTACCCTAGTTTTTTGAATAGAATGAATAGATAAAAAGGGGTTACGAATATGACACCAGAAGAAATGTACCTGACAGATCGATTGGACGTACAGATAGCTCATTTTTTAAAGAAAAGCGTTCAACATCGTAGACGCTATAAGGTATTAAAAATAACAGAAATCGTGGCAGGTTTCCTCATAGCTGTCTTTTGTGCTATTCCTATGCCAGGTGATCGCTACCGTTTGATTTCGGTTGCCTTGTCCAGTCTAGGCTTGCTGTGTGAGGGGATTCTCAATTTGTATAATGCCAAGGAACACTGGATTTCTTACCAAAAAACTGCGCAACTCCTGGAGAGAGAAAAATTCCTCTATCAATGTCAAACAGAGAAGTATGCAGGAAAAACCAAGGCTTTTGCCCTATTTGTCAAGACATGCGAAGGTCTTATCTCAGAGGAAATCAACCAGTGGGAAAGTATCCAGTCAAAAGAAGTGGCAGCTAGTGCAGATGCTCCAGAGAAAAAAGAATAGGAGGTGGAGGAAATGTATCAATCCAGCTACCTATTGCCCTTGCTCTGGTTAAAAAAAGAAGCCGATAAGGAAAAGATGAGCGCAACTAAGTGCCAGATATTTTTCTTTTATTATCAACTGTTTGAACTCTTATTTGCTAGAGAAAGCGACTTGAGAGACTTATGTCTGGGAAGGCAAGGTTTTTATTTCTCGCAGTTAGAGAAAGATTTGCTTTCTGGAGTTTCCCAATTTCTAAAAAACTTGGAGGGAAAAGTAACTCTCAAGGCTAACCAAGAAGTATCAGCTCGCAAAGCCCTTTTTCTAGCCTTGACAACTAGCCAGTCAGATTGGCAGGAGTTGGCTCCTGTTTTTGATTTTTATCAGGCTGTCGGGAGGCTTGAAACTCCTTCTCTCTTGAGTTCTCAGGACAGACAAGATCTGATGTGGATTTACCAGTCAGCTTTGGAGAAGGATTATAGTGTCAAGGTGATTGGCGACAAGCATTTTGTATTGAAGAGACAAGATGCTACTAAATTGACAGCGCGCCAAACTCAAACTTTGGAAGCACTGAGTCAATCAGAAGACTTGGTCAATCCTGTCTATGTTACATTAGGAGAAAAGGGGGTGCTCTTGCTTGATTAAGAGAGGAGATGTTGTAGCTCTTTATTTGCCTTTTCCGACTATTAGTAGCGATTTGGCTGTGAAGAATCATATGTATATCTGTATTGACAACAGCACGACTAAAAACAAAGAGTTGGTTAAAAATCAGACCTTCAAACCAGCTCTCTTGACCAGACGTTTGGTCAAGAATTTTATGATAGAAGAGCCAGATCTAGCTCGTAATCCTTTTACAAGACCAACCTTGATCGACTTAGATAAGGTATTTATGTTGGATAATACGATCATTCCGACTTCCTATCTAGCCAGACGGCGACGCAATGTCTCAGAAGAATTATACGAGGAAATTTTGGATCACTTAGTCCAACCACGGCTGATTTCGCTGAACAAGTCTGAGTTTATGCAACTCAATCCAGGAACTTATTAGGAGGTAGAAGATGACAAATAAAGCAGTAAATGACTTTATACTAGCTATGGATTACGATAAAAAGAAACTCTTGACCCATCAGGGAGAAAGTATTGAAAATCGTTTCATCAAAGAGGGGAATCAGCTACCCGATGAGTTTGTTGTTATCGAAAGAAAGAAGCGGAGCCTGTCGACAAATACAAGTGATATTTCTGTGACAGCTACCAACGACAGTCGCCTCTATCCTGGAGCACTTCTCGTAGTGGATGAGACCTTGTTAGAGAATAATCCCACTCTTCTTGCGGTCGATCGTGCTCCGATGACTTATAGTATTGATTTGCCTGGTTTGGCAAGTAGTGATAGCTTTCTCCAAGTAGAAGATCCCAGCAATTCAAGTGTTCGCGGAGCGGTAAATGATTTGTTGGCCAAGTGGCATCAAGATTATGGTCAGGTCAATAATGTCCCAGCTAGAATGCAGTATGAAAAAATCACGGCTCACAGCATGGAACAACTCAAGGTCAAGTTTGGTTCTGACTTTGAAAAGACAGGGAATTCTCTTGATATTGATTTTAATTCTGTCCATTCGGGCGAAAAGCAGATTCAGATTGTTAATTTTAAGCAGATTTATTATACAGTTAGCGTAGATGCTGTTAAAAATCCAGGAGATGTATTTCAAGATACTGTAACGGTAGAGGATTTGAGGCAGAGAGGAATTTCTGCCGATCGTCCTTTGGTCTATATTTCGAGTGTTGCTTACGGGCGTCAGGTTTATCTCAAGTTGGAAACTACGAGTAAGAGTGATGAAGTAGAGGCTGCTTTTGAAGCTTTGATAAAAGGAGTCAAGGTGGCTCCTCAGACAGAGTGGAAGCAGATTTTGGACAATACAGAAGTGAAGGCAGTTATTTTAGGGGGCGACCCGAGTTCGGGTGCCCGAGTTGTAACAGGCAAGGTGGATATGGTAGAGGACTTGATTCAAGAAGGCAGTCGCTTTACAGCAGATCATCCAGGTTTGCCGATTTCCTATACAACTTCTTTTTTACGGGACAATGTAGTTGCGACCTTTCAAAACAGTACAGACTATGTTGAGACTAAGGTGACAGCTTACAGAAACGGAGATTTACTGCTGGATCATAGTGGTGCCTATGTTGCCCAATATTACATTACTTGGGATGAATTATCCTATGATAATCAAGGTAAGGAAGTCTTGACTCCTAAGGCTTGGGACAGAAATGGGCAGGATTTGACGGCTCACTTTACCACTAGTATTCCTTTAAAAGGGAATGTTCGCAATCTCTCTGTCAAAATTAGAGAGTGTACCGGACTTGCCTGGGAATGGTGGCGTACGGTTTATGAAAAAACCGATTTGCCACTAGTGCGTAAGCGGACGATTTCTATTTGGGGAACGACTCTTTATCCTCAGGTAGAAGATAAGGTAGAGAATGACTAGGAGAGGAGAATGCTTGCGACAAAAAGAGTGAATGGCGATTTGTTTTCAGGACTTATCACAGATGTGGATGAGGAAATCATGAATAGCGATCAAAATCGCCTTGATATTGATACTATTGTCATCCACCATAATGGTGGGCTGAGTGATGAGGGGGCTAGAAGTACTTGGTATGTCTCTACAGGTCATGGCACATCTGCTCACTATCAGGTGACTCCTGATAAGATATGGGGGTGTGTTGGTGAAGAGAGCGTTGCCTATCATGCTGGCAACTATGAAGTCAATCAGCGTTCGATTGGTATTGAACACTTAAATAACCGTGGGGAACCTGACTGGACTATTGCAGAGGAAACCTACTGGAACTCAGCACGTTTGATTGCAGATATTTGTAATCGTTATAATTTACCAATCAATCGTGAGACCATCCATCCTCATCAAGAATTTACAGCTACAGATTGCCCTGGTGGGATTGATCTCAATCGGCTCATCCGGATGGCAGCTGAGATTCTTGCTGGAGATAGTTTCCAAGTTTCAAAAGAGGAACAGCCTCGAGATGGGGATGGACAGCGCCTAGTGCGTGTGGTGGATGATGACCTCTACATCCGAACAGGCCCAGGTCTGGCTTATCCTGACAAAGGTTTTTGTCCTCTTGGGACTTTTACCATCATGCAGGTAGAAGAAGCAGATGGCTATACTTGGGGTTTGTTGAAGTCAGGTAGGGGCTGGATCGCACTAGACTATACAGAAGAAATCAAATAGAAAAAGGAAGGAAGAAAGAATGAAACAAAAATATGAAGGAAACCACAAAGGGGAGAAGGTTTTTCGTTATTCGATAAGGAAGTACCACTTCGGTGCTGCTAGCGTTGCCGTTGCGGCGCTGATGTTTTTTGCCAACGGGACAGTACAGGCACAAACGCCTGAGATTTCTCCAGCGACAGAAAGCGGAACGACTAGAACCAGCGCCCTTGTAAGCGATTCCTCGGGGGGGGGTATCTGAAGAGCTAAGTGAAGAAACTCCTGATACAGACCCTAGTCAGCCAGAGCAACCTATCCAAGGCAATCGAGAAAACCAAGAGGCTTCAGATAAAAACAAGTCTCTAGTAAAAGATAGCGAAGAAGGCAAGGGAGAAAAACAAGCAGAAGAAGCAAGCCGTCCTACTGTAGATAAGTCACTTGCCGAGTCTGCACAAACCAGTCTACAAGCTTTACTTGCCAATCTGACACTGGACTCTATGAAAGAACTCCACGCTCGTGTAGAAGCAGGTCTAGCAAGAGCTAAGGCTGTTCTTGAAAATCCAAACTCTAGTCAAGAGGAGGTCAATGCCCAAGTTCAAGCCATGAAAACCTTGACTGAGGAAGTCAACAAGGCTTTGGCAGGTGGACTCACATCCCCAGCTGAGCTTGGAGAAGGAAGTGGTGTGACTCAGAGTGAACCAAGCCCAACTCCTAGACGAGGACGAGGGCGTAGAGGGCAACTAACCCCTCCTGCCACGCCAGCACCAGCAGAAAATCAAGAAACCAAGGAAACAGCGGAGGAAGCTACAGACTACACAAATGGTCAGGGGAGCTATCCTTTATCGGACAAAATCCATCATCTCCTCCAAGAACTGAAGACCAGCACTGAAAATCCAGAACAAGTCCAAAAACTCAAGGAAGCCTATGATAAACTCAACGAAGCATTGGGNNTCTTGAGGAGTATAAAAAGGCAACCCAATTAAAGAATGGTGTGGAAAAAGGTAGCAGCGACATTCCTAAATCTAGGAAAGTGAGAGAAACCTCATCTCTGACAGTTAATAAACTTAGACCTGGAGGTCGGCAAGGGCAGTATTCTCGCTTTTCGGAGGATACTATTGGAGACTACCGTCTTCAAGGTTATGGTCTCTCATTTGAGGCGGTGTCAAATGGGAAAACGGTTCGAGAAATTAGCATTACAGGAATTGAGGGTTTAAATCTAACTGTATCCAAATCTGGCGAA
>NZ_VMMD01000028.1:5198-5584 GCF_013277015.1 Streptococcus sp. 1032
GGATGTAACTAAGTATATTCAAGCTAAGCTTCCTGGTCCAGTAAATCAAAAAAATGTACCAGACGGAGCCGAATTACGTGTCTATCTAGTGAGAGGAGGAAGAAATTACGATGGATACGATGTGCAAATCCCACATGCAAGAGGATTTACGAAGATTGCAGATGGACTCCCAAATAGTCAAGGAGTGGTAACTTTTACTCCTGATAGATTCAAAAAATACGGTGTAGATAAATTAGGAACAGATGAGCTTAAACTAGTGGCTATGATTGTACGCTCAGGTACGGATACACCACTAGATAGAGAGGGAGCTATATCGTTGCTGTCTGATACTGGTATCCGTGCGACAGTTGATAAGAGCAATCTCTCTACCAAGACTCAAGAGCTAG
>NZ_VMMD01000029.1:0-24602 GCF_013277015.1 Streptococcus sp. 1032
ATTGAAAGCCATTCAACTAAAGAAGAGTTCATGACAGACTATCGCCTTTATATCGAATTGCTACGAAATCTAGCAGATGAAGCAGGTTTGCCGAAAACTCTTGATACAGACGACTTGGCAGGTATCAAAACGCATGAATACTGTACGAATAACCAGCCGGATAACAGTAGCGACCACGTTGACCCGTATCCTTATCTTGCGAAATGGGGTGTTAGCCGTGAACAGTTTAAGCGAGATATTGAGAACGGCCTAGGCGCCGAAACAGGCTGGCAGAAGAACGATAAAGGCTATTGGTATGTACACTCAGACGGCTCTTATCCAAAAGACAAGTTTGAGAAAATCAACGGAACCTGGTATTACTTCGACGGTTCAGGCTACATGCTTGCAGACCGCTGGAAGAAGCACTCAGACGGCAATTGGTACTGGTTTGACCAATCAGGCGAAATGGCCACAGGCTGGAAGAAAATCGCTGAGAAGTGGTACTATTTCGACGTAGAAGGTGCCATGAAGACAGGTTGGGTCAAGTATAAGGACACATGGTACTACCTAGATAGTAAGGACGGAAACATGGTATCTAATGAATTCGTCAGAGCAGGTCAAGGCTGGTACTACATCAAGGCAGACGGAACAATGGCTGATAAGCCAGAGTTCACAGTTGAACCAGATGGCTTGATTACAACAAAATAGAAAGACTTCAAAATAGATTACACTAACCGCAGGCTCAGGCTTGCGGTTTTTTTGTTTTAAAAGGGGCAAAAAAGGGGCAAAAGTGTCGTAAATCTCTGTAAAGTGATGTAAAAACATTTATTTAAAAGCTCAAAATATAGCTGTTTTAAAAGGTGTTGTAAGATATAGTAAAACGATGTAAAGGTATTTGTAAAAGTAGACGGCTTCTAATTTAACCTAGAGAACACAATCCTAAGTGAAAAAATCACTTGGGATTTTTTGAATCAAGAAAATAGTTCTCTAGGAAACTTTTTCTTGACATCTCTTTTCAAAGTGGTAGAATAGTTCTTATGGAAACTTATTTAGTTCCTGGGAGAACTAAATGTGATAGTTAGAAAGGAGTTAGTATGGATAAACCGATGTTAGTCTTTAAGCGTTTTGGTCATCAGATTCACCTGATGGTGCAAAAGGAAGCCAAACGTTGTGGTATTGAATTTATGGGTGGGCCTCAAGGTCAGGTTGTGCGTTTTTTAGATCATTGTGAACAAAAAGAGGAACTGGTCCTGATTAAGGATATCGAGCAGGAACTCAATATTACCAAATCTGTTGCGAGTAATTTGGTCAAGCGTATGGTGCAAAATGGTTTGGTGGAATTGGAGGCGAGTCCTGTTGATAAGCGTGCAAAATTTGTTCGTTTGACGGACAAAGCACGTTCTCAAATGCAGCAGGTTAAGGCTTTTTTTGAACGAATAGACAAGCAGTTGATGGAAGACATTGATGAAGATGAATTACTGATTTTTGAGAAAATTCTCGGTCAACTACAGGTAAATATCAAGGGAATAGGAGGAGAGAATGAAGAAATTAGCCAAACGAATTAGTAGAAAAGAATGGGGGATGATTTTACTAGCCATTCTCTTTACCTGCTTTTCGGTCTATCTGGAGTTGGAAGTGCCGACCTATATCTCGAAAATTACGGATTTGCTAGGTAGTCAAGGAACTAATTTAGATGAGTTGTGGCAGCCGGCAAGCATGATGGTGGGAATGTCCTTTCTTGCCTTCTTGTCCGTAGTTGCAGTTGGATTTTTTGCATCCCGAGTGGCGGCTTCTTATACTAGTAGGCTGAGAAGTGATATTTTTAACCGAGTTTTGGATTACTCGCAGACAGAGATTAAGAAATTCTCTATTCCTAGCCTCTTGACGCGTACTACCAATGACATTACTCAAGTTCAAATGTTGATTACCATGGGCTTGCAAGTGGTTACGCGCGGTCCGATTATGGCTATCTGGGCTATCGGGAAGATTTTAGGCCATTCGGAATACTGGCTCTGGGCCGTACTTGTGGCAGTGATTGTCAACGTTTTGATGACGACTGTTTTGATGACGCTAGCCTTTCCAAAACAGTCCTTGATTCAGGGGTTGACAGATAAACTGAACAGTATCACTCGTGAGAGTTTAACAGGTATTCGTGTCGTTCGCGCCTACAATGCTGAAGAATACCAAAATGAAAAATTTGCAGCAGCAAATGATGAATTGACACGCTTGAATTTGTTTGTCAACTGTCTTATGGCTATTTTGAACCCTATCATGATGGGGATTTCAAGTGGTTTGAGTGTGGCGATTTACTGGATTGGGGCCTATGTGATTAACGACGCTGCTCCGATAGCGCGTCTGCCTCTCTTTAGTGACATGATTGTTTTCATGTCTTATGCCATGCAGGTTGTCATGGGCTTCCTTCTCATGGGAGCACTCTTCATCGTTCTTCCCCGAACTATAGTCTCTGCTAAGCGGATTAATCAAGTTTTAGATTTGCATTCTTCTATCCAAAACCCTGCTCAAGTGCAGCTGGCTGATGAAAACCTCAAAGGTCAGGTCGAATTTAAGGATGTGACCTTCCGCTATGCGGCAAGTTCGGAGGCAGTTATCGAGCATGTTAGCTTTAAAGCAGAAGCGGGTCAAACAGTAGCCTTTATTGGGTCAACAGGTTCTGGTAAATCAACTCTGGTCAATCTGATTCCACGATTCTACGACGTATCAGCAGGAGAGATTTTGGTTGACGGTGTCAATGTTCAAGACTATGCCTTAGAAGATTTGCGCAATAAGGTTGGTTATATTCCACAAAAAGCTGTTCTCTTTTCAGGTGATGTCAAGGACAATCTAGACTTTGGACAAAGTCAAGAAACACCACTTAGTGAGCAGGCTATGTGGCAGGCTTTGGAGTTGGCTCAGTCTAAGAACTTTATCGAAGACAAGGAAACGGGCTTAGCGTCAGAAGTGGCCCAAGGAGGAACCAACTTCTCAGGTGGTCAAAGACAGCGTCTAGCAATTGCGCGTGCCTTAGCTCGGAAGCCAGAAATCCTCATCTTTGATGACTCCTTCTCAGCCTTGGACTACAAGACAGACAGTGTCCTACGCCAAGAGCTAGCAGAGAAAACCAAGTCTATGACCAAGCTTATCGTCGCACAGCGTATTTCAACGATTATGGATGCTGATTTGATTTTGGTCTTGGATCAAGGAAAAGTCGTGGGACAAGGCACCCACAAGGAACTTCTAGCTAATAACGAAGTTTACCAAGAAATTGCCTATTCACAACTATCGAAGGAGGAATTGGAACATGGAAAATAAGAAAATGTCTCTCTGGAAACAGAGTAAACCCTATCTTGCAGGCCTCCAGTTTGCCCTTCTAATCGCCTTTCTAGCAACAATCTTATCCAATATCATTACTGTATATGGTCCAACCCGCATCAAGGAAATGACCAATATCATTGCAAGTGGTCTAGAAACAAGTGTGGATGTCGCGATGGTTGCAGCTATTGGTGGTTTTTTGACCGTCATTTATGTGATTGGACTCCTATCAAATTATTTACAGGCCTTTCTGTTTACAACAGCCATTCAACGTTTTTCAGAGCGTTTGAGAAGAGCGATTGCAGAGAAAATTAATCGCCTACCATTGGGATATTTTGATGGACATTCTCAGGGGGATACCTTGTCTCGTGTAACCAATGACGTTGACACTGCAGCCCAGTCCCTCAATCAAAGTCTGGGAACAGTTCTTTCATCTAGTTTACTGGTCTTAGCAGTCTTGGTAACCATGTTTGGGATGAACTGGATTTTAGCCTTGGTGACGGTTGTTTCAACCCTTGTTGGATTTGCATTTGTATCCGTCTTTATGGGCAAATCCCAGGGCTTCTTTAAGAGTCAGCAACAAGATTTGGCAGCTGTCAATGGTTATGTGGAGGAAATGTACTCTGGCCATAATGTGGTGACCAGTTACAATGCTATCGAGAGCACGAAAGAAGAATTTGCAATATTAAATCATCGTCTGTATGATAGTATCTGGAAATCTCAGTTTATTTCAGGGATTATGATGCCGATTATGATGTTTATTGGGAACTTTAGCTATGCCTTGGTGATTATCGTTGGTGCAGCCTTGGCTTTAAATGGACACATCAGTATCGGGATTATCGTTGCCTTTATGGCCTACGTTCGTATCTTTTCTCAGCCTCTTTCACAAATTGCCCAAGGGATTACTAGTCTTCAGCAGGCTAGTGCAGCCATGGGACGTGTCTTCGAATTCCTAGCTGAAGAGGAAATGGAAGACGAATCCCATAAAGAAAGACAATTGAGCGATATGAAAGGTCAAGTAGTCTTTGATCGAGTTTCCTTTGGTTACACACCAGAGCGAACCATTATCCATGACTTTTCTGCGACCGCTCATGCAGGGCAAAAGGTTGCCATTGTTGGACCGACCGGGGCTGGTAAGACAACTATTGTTAATCTTTTGATGAAGTTCTATGAGATTGATAAGGGAAGTATCCGCATCGATGGCGTGGATACCAAGGAGATGAAGCGTTCGGAAGTACATGATGCCTTTTCAATGGTCCTGCAGGATACTTGGCTCTTTGAAGGGACCATTCGCGACAATCTTATCTATAATCAAGAGGGTATTAGTGATGAGCGCGTGATTGAAGCCAGCAAGGCTGTGGGGATTCACCACTTTATCATGACTCTGCCAGATGGTTACGATACCGTCTTGGATGATACAGTGACCTTGTCTGTCGGGCAAAAACAACTCTTGACCATTGCTCGTGCTTTGCTGAAAGATGCGCCACTCCTAATCCTAGATGAGGCGACTTCTTCTGTCGATACTCGGACGGAGGAATTGATTCAGAAAGCTATGGACCGTTTGATGGAAGGCAGAACTTCCTTTGTCATCGCCCACCGCTTGTCAACCATCCGTAATGCTGATCTGATTCTGGTTATGAAAGATGGAAATATCATCGAGCAAGGAAATCATGATGAGCTGATGGCGCAAGCTGGTTTCTACGCTGACCTCTACAACAGTCAATTTACAGAAGACGAAGTAGAAGAATAAACCCAAAGAAGGCTTGACGGCCTTCTTTTTCTGCACTATACTAGAAGACAAATGCTTCCCTATAAGCAAAATTTGAGTAAGTGATGAGAAAATATATGAAAAATTATCAAGAATGGTATGACCACATGGCTGCTAATATTGAAAATAAGATCTTTCTTCTGAGCCTGTTAAGAACTTTCAATCGGTTCATGACAGTAGTTATGCCTATGATTTATCTAACCTTGTTAGCAATTACCTATCTCCAACAAGGACTTGGGAAACAGGTCGGGATTTATTTGTTTATTCCAGCGTCAGGTTTTGTAATTTTGTCCTTTCTTCGTAAGAAAATCAATGCCCCTAGGCCTTATGAAGTTTGGGAAATTGTACCGCTACTTGACAGAGATAGTCCTGGTCAGTCTATGCCCAGTCGTCATGTCTTTTCAGCAACCATTATCTCCATGGCTTGCTTGCATGCTAGTTTATCTGTAGGGAGTATCTTGTTGGTCTTTTCAGCCCTCCTCGGTCTAGTGAGAGTCTTAGCTGGAGTGCATTTTCCCAAGGATGTAGTGGTTGGCTATATTTGTGCTCTTGTGTGGGGTGTGATTTTCTTTCTATTTTGACCTGTAAGTTAATACTCAATGAAAATCAAAGAGCAAACTAGGAAGCTAGCCGCAAGCTGTACTTGAGTACGGTAAGGCGACGCTGACGTGGTTTGAATTTGATTTTCGAAGAGTATAAGGCGGTCCTAGAACCACTTACGTGCCTAAAGTAACCACTTGCTTTTTTGCTCTTGTTTTCTTATTTTTCCTTTGATATAGTAGAGTCAGAAAGGAGATGGAATGAAGTTACGAATCGAAATTGACAGCAATTTAGATGAAACTGAAATTGTCATCAAGGCAGCGGCTTTGACAGATGAGATTGCGGATTTACAGCGACTCTTGCAAGAGTCCAAGTCTCCTCGGTTGATTTTTTACAAGGGAACAGGTGAATATTATCTGGACTTATCGGAAATTCTCTTCTTTGAGACAGAAGGTAGCAAGATTTATGCCCATACCCAGAAAGATGCCTACGAAGTTCGGCTCAAACTCTATGAGTTAGAGTCTATCCTTCCTCGCTATTTTAGTCGGGTATCCAAGTCAACGATTGCTAATATTCGGCAAATCTATTCGGTGGACAAGTCCTTTTCAGGAACGGGCACCATTTCCTTTTATCAGACCCACAAGGAGGTTCACGTGTCGCGGTACTATCAATCCCTCCTAAAAGAAAATCTAAGAAACATGAGGTAAGAACATGAAAAAGAAAGCATTTGGTATTGTGTTGCTAGTATTGGCAGCATGGATTTTATTACAGGGACATTATGGTGTTCCATCTTTGGAGACTAAGTATTCTCCTTTTGTCTTTATCGCTTTTCTATTGTATAAGGCAATAGAATCTTCCCTTAGGCATCATTGGACAAGTGCCACTTTTTTAGCATTAACAGCATTAAATATAGTGAATCTTTTTTATGATTGGATTCAGCTATCTCCTATTTCGCTTATTTTAGCTAGTATTTTAATCGTAATGGGTGTCAGCGCACTCACTCATTCTAACAGAACTTGGAATGGAAAAAAATGGTGGTATGATGGTGAAAAAAACATTCTTACAGATAAGGAAGTTGCTTTTGGGACTGGGACTTTCTACAAGCAAAATCAAGAATTGGTAGAGGATCAAGTAGAAGTTGGTTTTGGCAATGCCAAGATATATTACGACAATGCAGAGATTTTAGGAGATACTGCAACCCTGAAAGTAGAAGTTGGTTTTGGAAAGGCAGTTATCTATGTTCCCCAACATTGGAGAGTTGATTTGAAGGTGGAAACTTTCTGTGGTGTAGCCAAGGCAGATACTTCTCTAGCCCCAACAAGTAAAACCTTGATTATCCGTGGAGATGTGGCTTTTGGGAAATTGGGGATTGTCTACGTTAAATAAAAAAATCTTCACTTCAATCATCAAAATAGGCGTACTAAGAGTAGGAAATTGATGCCTTGCTCTGATTTCAGTTCTATGGTTGTTAGACTTTAAAAAATGAAATGTTGCCTTTAAAAGTTGTATATTTTTCGATATTTTGGCTCTTACGTTTGATGTATCTATGTCCTACAGCGTGGATGATGTAGTGTCAAATGTTTTTAAAAAAATGAATGATATTGGACAGCTTTTTGAACCTTTAATTGCTCAGGAGCCATGAAAGCAAACACTTGGGTTTATGACAAGGGAGAATGGTATTATGTAAGTTCTTCTGGTGCCATGCTAGCGAATGATTGGGTCAAAGATAATGGCAAATGGTATTATCTAGCTTCATCAGGTAAGATGCTTCGCAATACCTACACACCAGATGGCTATTACGTTGGCAACTCAGGCGTTTGGCAATAAGAATAAAAAGTCCTTTTCATGCAAGGAAGAGGCTTTTTACTTGCTTTTCTGTTGCTTCCTCATTTGTCCTGAAGCCTTTTTTGTGTTAAAATGAATGGTATGAAAGCTAAAAAAATGTGGATAGCAGGCTTGGCTCTGCTTGGTATTGGAAGCCTTGCCCTTGCTACGAAAAAAGTTGCAGATGACCGTAAGCTCATGAAGACTCAGGAAGAGTTGACAGCGATTGTGCGAGACCATTTTTCAGACATGGGGGAAATTGCGACCCTCTATGTTCAAGTTTATGAAAGCAGTCTGGAGAGCTTGGTTGGTGGCATCATTTTTGAAGATGGCCGTCATTATACCTTTGTCTATGAAAATGAAGACCTGGTCTATGAGGAGGAAGTCTTATGATACAACCAGCAAGTTTAGAAGAATTAGCATCTTTAGTAGAAAAAGATGGCAAGAAAGTCTTTCTTTTTGTGGCGGACTGGTGTGGCGATTGTCGTTATATTTATCCTGCCTTGCCAGAAATTGAGGAGACCAATCCAGAGTTCACCTTTATTCGAGTGGAGCGAGATCAGTATATGGATTTGGCCAAACTCTGGGATGTTTATGGAATCCCTAGCCTTGTTGTTTTAGAAAAGGACAAGGAAATCGGTCGTTTTGTTAATCGCGACCGTAAAAGTAAGCAACAAATTAACGACTTTTTAGCAGGACTGAAATAGGAGAAAAGAGAAACAATGATTTTTACATATAACAAAGAACATGTCGGTGATGTCCTTATGGTCATCGTGAAAAACAGTGGAGCTGCCAAACTGGATGTGGAGCGCAAAGGAAAGGTAGCCCGTGTTTTCCTCAAAGAAAATGGAGAAACAGTGGCGTGGAATATTTTCGAAGTTTCAAGTTTATTTGAAATTGCAGAGCGCGGTCAAGTCTTTTTGACAGATGATCAAGTCGCTCGTTTGAACCAAGAGTTGCAGGCGGAAGGCTTTGTGGAAGAAATTGTCAATGACAAAGAACCTAAGTTTGTTGTCGGTGAAATTGTCGAGATGGTAGCTCATCCAGATAGTGATCACCTCAACATCTGCCAAGTTGCAGTCGCAAGTGACAAGACAGTGCAAATCGTTGCAGGGGCTCCTAATGCGCGTGTGGGGTTGAAAACCATTGTAGCTCTTCCTGGAGCTATGATGCCAAAAGGCAATCTCATTTTCCCAGGCGAGCTTCGTGGCGAAAAGAGTTTTGGAATGATGTGTAGTCCTCGTGAATTGCATCTGCCAAATGCTCCGCAAAAACGTGGTATTATTGAATTATCAGAAGACCAAGTTGTTGGAACTCCATTTGATCCAGCTAAACACTGGACTGCCTAAGAAGTTGTTAGTATCTGATAGACCAGCTAGAAGGAAATAAGATGGCTAAAAATGTAGTGATTACAGGGGCGACATCAGGAATCGGTGAAGCGATTGCGCGTGCTTATCTGGAGCAGGGTGAGAATGTCGTTCTAACTGGACGACGGACAGACAGATTAGAAACTCTTAAGTCGGAGTTTGCAGAAGTCTTTCCAAATCAAACAGTTTGGACTTTTCCCCTAGATGTCATGGATATGGCCATGGTAAAGACTGTCTGCTCTGATATTCTAGAAACGATAGGTCAGATTGATATTCTGGTCAACAATGCCGGACTGGCTCTAGGTTTAGCACCTTATCAGGATTATGAAGAGTTGGATATGTTGACCATGTTGGATACCAATGTCAAAGGTTTGATGGCAGTCACTCGCTCTTTCTTGCCAGCAATGGTAAAAGCCAATCAAGGACATATCATCAACATGGGGTCAACCGCAGGAATTTATGCCTATGCAGGTGCAGCTGTTTACTCAGCGACCAAGGCGGCAGTTAAGACCTTTTCAGATGGTCTGCGAATTGATACCATCGCAACGGATATCAAGGTGACGACCATTCAGCCTGGAATTGTCGAAACAGATTTTTCGACGGTACGTTTTCACGGTGATAAAGAACGAGCTGCGTCCGTTTACCAAGGAATAGAAGCCTTGCAAGCTCAGGATATTGCAGACACAGTAGTCTATGTGACTAGTCAACCTCGTCGTGTTCAGATTACAGATATGACCATTATGGCCAATCAACAGGCGACAGGTTTCATGGTTCATAAAAAATAAAAAATTTTCTCGAAAAGTTACAAATTTCTGTAACTTTTTTTGATTTCCTACGAATAGATAAGTAGGAGGAAGAAAATATGTATAATAAAGTTATCTTGATTGGACGTTTAACGTCTACACCTGAATTGCACAAAACCAGCAATGACAAGTCAGTGGCGCGAGCAACTATTGCAGTAAACCGTCGTTATAAAGATCAAAACGGTGAACGTGAAGCTGACTTTGTCAATATGGTCCTTTGGGGTAGGCTAGCAGAAAGCTTGGCCAGCTACGCAACTAAAGGTAGTCTTATCTCTGTTGATGGAGAACTTCGTACCCGTCGCTTTGAGAAAAATGGCCAGATGAACTACGTGACCGAAGTACTTGTCACAGGATTCCAACTCTTGGAAAGTCGTGCTCAACGTGCCATGCGTGAAAATAATGCAGGCCAAGACTTGGCAGACCTAGTCTTGGAAGAGGAAGAATTGCCATTTTAAACATTGAAAAGTCTGAGTTGGTCTCAGGCTTTTTTATACTGTCTAAATGTGTTACAATGAACTAGTTGAAACTTTTTGGAGGTTGGAATGAGTAGAGAATATACAAGAACAATCGTCAAAATTATATTTTGTACAGTAGTCGTATTTGTTTTTGCAATTTATACTCATGTGAGTCAGACAGATCCTATTCCGGGACAAATAAAAGTTGGAGCGACTTATATGACGATGAATAGTGAATTTTATAGACATTTACATAATGAGATTCAACGCTATTCTGATTCAGAAGGTCAGATATTGTATACTCGGGATGCAGAGATGAGTGAAGAAAAACAGAGTAAACAAATTGATGAGTTTATAGAGAAGCGAGTGAATGTTATTGTTATTAATCCGGTTAAGAGTGATAGCGAGCAAATTGTAGAAGCGTTAAGTAGGGCAAAGAATTTTGGAATTAGAGTTATAGCAGTAGATAGTCAGTTGAATAATATAAAAGTTGATACGAGTATAGTTTCTGATAATTACCATGCTGGGATATTAATTGCCAAGGATTTGATGAAACGTACCTCAAATGCTCATATTCTTTTGTTAACGCACAAAGATGCTTTATCAGCTAATCAGAGAATAACTGGTTTTTTGGATACAATAAAATCAGAAGAACATTATCAAATTATCTCAGAAAGAGAAACAGTTGGTCAAACAGAGTATGCTATGACTACTGTAGGTGATGCCTTATCTGAAGGTTTACAATTTGATGCTATAGTGGCTTTAAATGATAGAGCAGCTATAGGAGCTTTAGCAGCAATTAAAGAATTGAAAGTAACTTCAAAAAAACTTATTTACGGAATAGATGGTTCACCAGATATGAAGCATTTATTAGCTACAACAGATGAAGTTACGGGAACGGTTGCTCAATTTCCATCTCATATGGGTAGAAAAGTATCGGAAACAATAGATTTATTAGTAAAAAAAGAAGAAGTTGAAGAATTATATACTATACCTGTACAATTTGTTGATAAAAATAATATAATTCAGTTTGATATTAATGGGTGGCAGTAATGAAACAGGTAAAAGGTGTCCAGTACTCTATAATTTTGCTTTTGTTAATTAATTTTCTAACCATTATATACAATGGAGCTTTGTATATACAGATTACAAACTATGTAATTTCAAAGGGACAGATGATACTCTTATTGGGAGAATTAAACAATATTTCAAAATCACCTGACCAGATTTTTTGGTATTCAATTATTTTTTTTGTCGGTATTATTTTTATATCTACCTATAAAATGTATTCAACTGAGAAAAAATGGCCAATTTTTTCAAAATGGAATTTGTTTGAAATAGTATTAATGATTGGTGTTATATGGTCACAAAATCTGTCATACAATGGAATAATATTATTAGTTTTTGCTGATATATTCTATAGTTCAAGAGAGTTTCAAGACTCTGATAGTAAACGTTCTTGGATTATTTTTATTTTCTTGAGCTTTTTAATGTTACTTTTAACAGACTATGAAATCTTGTCACTATTTATAAAAGTTCCATCTCTAGCTACCTATATCCAATTTTATCCATCTTCCATACGAGGTGTAGTGTTATTTTTAGAAAATGCATTGACATCATTAAATGTTATTATTTTCATCATCTCTTTATTGTCTTATATCCTATACGTGATTAAAGAACATCATAATATTGAGGAAGAGCTTAAAATGTTATCTAGAGTCAACACTGAATTGAATCATTACATATCGTTATCAGAGAAAATCGCTGAAGATCGAGAAAGGAAAAGAATTGCTCGGGAAATTCATGATACTCTAGGTCATGCGTTGACAGGAATTTCAGCAGGGATTGATGCTGTTTCTGTACTAATTGATGTTCATCCTATCCGTGCTAAAGAACAGTTGAAAAATGTTTCAAATGCAGTTAGAGAGGGGATAAAAGATGTTAGGGGATCATTACATAGACTAAGACCAGGAGCTTTGCAAAATAATGGTTTAAAAGATGCTCTAATATTAATGATTAGTGAGTATGAGTCTCTATCAAAACTCTCTGTCGATCTAAAATATGAATGGGGGAATATTGATTTAGATGTTATGCAGGAAGATACTATTTTTAGGATTATACAAGAATCTATGACAAATTCTGTTCGTCACGGACATGCTAGTAAAATGAGCATTCGCTTTATGAGTGAGGATAACAACATAATAGTTTTGCACGATAATGGAATAGGTTTTGACGACTTACAAATTGGGTATGGCTTGAAACAAATGAGAGAGCGAGTTTCTATTTTAGGTGGTTCTATTCATTTTGAAAATAGGGAAGGATTTTACACTAAAATAGTTTTTCCAAAAATAGGAGGTGAAGTATATGATAAAGGTAATGATTGCAGATGATCAGGCGTTAATTAGAGAGTCTTTGCAGATCATTTTATCAGTATATGCTGATATTGATGTTGTATCCGTCGTTGGTGATGGTATCGAAGCTATGGATAACATTATGACTGTAAAACCGGATATAATTTTAATGGACATTAGAATGCCCAGAATGGATGGAGTATTGGCTACAAAAGAAATCAAAAAACTTTTTCCAAATATAAAAATTATAATCTTAACAACATTTGATGACGACGAATTCATTTTTAGTGCTTTAAAATATGGTGCATCTGGCTATTTATTAAAAGGAGTTTCAACCGACGAGTTATATCAAGCCATTCAGACAGTGTATAAAGGTGGAGCTATGATTAATCCTAATATAGCTAGTAAGGTATTTCAATTGTTCTCGCAGATGGCACAGACCAATTTTTCTATTACTGTGAAGGAAGAGAATATTGAAAATATATCACTGACAGAATGGAAAATTATTCAGCAAGTGGCATTTGGAGAATCAAATAAGGAAATTGCCAGTAATCTTTTTTTATCCGAGGGAACAGTGCGCAATTACCTTTCTATCATTCTTTCAAAACTAAATTTGAGAGATAGGACACAGTTAGCCATATGGGCTGTACAAACAGGTGTGACACAAAAGAATTTTTCAAAGGAAATGGATAAATGAAATTAAAGCAATTGTTTCTAGCGATACTGTTTGTGCTAAGTTGCTTGAGTTTATTTCTTATTTGGGAAAACAAGCAGATAAAGATTATTAGGCTGGGTTTTTATTCTGATTCTAGTTGGGGAATTCCTACAGGGAATAACAGCTATGTACTAGATGAGGCTATTAAGAAATTTGAAGAGCTTCATCCAGGGGTTAAAATTGTATATGATTCAGGTATTCCTAAGGAGGAGTATTCTAATTGGATTTCAAGTCAAATTTTAAAAGGTTCTGAACCGGATGTATTTCTATTATCAAGCGACCAATTATCTTTATTTGCATCAAAAGGTATTTTAAAAAAACTAAATTCCTATCTGTCTCAAGAAGATGCCTCTAATTTCTATGATGTATCTTTGCAGGCAGCAAAATACGGAGATGATTTATACGGTCTTCCATATGAAAGCAATCCCATGTTGATGTGTGTAAATCAAGATTTACTTTTAAGAGAGGGCATTGAAATTCCTGAAGTAGGGTGGACGCAGAAAGATCTCTATGAGATTAGTAAAAAAGTTACAAAAGATACCGATGGAGATGGAATCGTTGATCAATTTGGGATAACAGGATATAGTTGGAAAGAATCTCTAGCGGCCTTTGGTGTTACTATTTCTGAGAGTGGTATTCCTCGTATAGATTCGTCAGAAATGAAGGATGCTTTATCCTATATAAGGGGATTGAATCAATTAAACGGACGTTACAAAGTAACCTATAAAGATTTTGATGAAGGGCATGTGGCCTTTTATCCAATGAGTTTGGCACAATATCGAACATATAAACCTTTTCCTTATCATGTGGCCAAATATACAAATTTTAACTGGACATGTATTTCATTGCCAACTACTAAGGAAGACATTCGTTCTACTGTAACAGATACTTCCTTATACGTGGTTTCTTCGCGTTCTCGCAATTCAAACCTTGCCGTATCGTTTATAGAATTTTTAACAATTAATCGTGAAATTCAACAAAATTTATTTAATAAGGGTCAAGGAAGCTCAGTATTACCAGAGGTAGTAACTAGTTTGAAGAGTGAAGAGTTGATGAAGAAAGGAATGATTGGTCAGAATGCCTTAACGACTACTTCACTGGATTATATAATGAAAAATTCAATTACAACTATTTCAAAAGGAATAGATTCAAAATCATTGGTTGGAATAGAAGAAAGATTAGAAGCATTATCTATGGATGAAAATAACACGGATATTGAAGGTAGTCTTATTAAGTTACAAAAAGAACTAGATATAGGAACCCTTAAATAGATATCAAGATTATTATTTCTTAAATAATACGAACATGGCAGATGTCTTTATTGACATTTGTCATTTTTTTATTGACATTTATCAATAAACTTTTGTGACATTTAACAATTATAAAGTGAAGATAAGGATGATAGAATAAAATCAATAAAAGGAGGGAAATATGAAGTATTTGATATTAGTCAGTCATGGAGGGCTCGCAGAGGGATTGAAATCATCTCTTTCTATGTTTGCTTCGGATAAGGTAGATGATGTCATAGCGATTGGCTTAAAAGATGGAGAAAGTCTTGCAGGTTTTTCTGTAGAGGTCAAGAATGTTATTGCATCTCTGGATGAAAATGATTCGGTTCTTGTTTTAGCAGATATTGTTGGGGGAAGTCCTTTAACAACTGTTGCAACAGTATTAGAAGAATTTGGAAAATTAGAGAATGCAACTATTTTGGGAGGTATGAACTTAACAATGGCACTTACAGCAGTGGTGATGAAAGACATTCTGACTGGAAGTGAACTTGTTTCTACGATATTAAACGAATCATCATCGGCTCTACAAGAATTTGAAGTCGGATCAGATGATAATCTTAATGAAGAAGACGATATTTAGTTATATAAGGAAAGGGATAAAAAATTATGGTAGTAACATTTGTACGAATTGACGATAGAATGATTCATGGACAAACAGTCACTAGATGGGCAAAAGAACATCCATGTGATGGATTAATTGCAGTAAATGACGCTGCTGCATCTAATAAGGTTTTAATTCAGGCATATAAAGGTGCGTCAGATAAAAAAACATTTGTTTGGACAAAGGAAGCGTTTAAAGAAAAATCATCTAAAGTAACAGAATCGGATAGTAGATATTTTTTGATTACTAAAAATCCAATTGATATGAAAGAAATTTTAGTAGACCAGGGCTTTATTCCAGGAGATGTTAAAGAAATTATTGTAGGACC
Organism: Streptococcus sp. 1032; assembly: GCF_013277015.1. NCBI lineage: Bacteria > Bacillati > Bacillota > Bacilli > Lactobacillales > Streptococcaceae > Streptococcus > Streptococcus sp. 1032. The sequence goes on from NZ_VMMD01000029.1 coordinate 15,330, forward strand.
TGCTAACGATAGACCAGGTGCTATCAAGTTGGGAAATAATCAATCAATTACTCAAGAGGAAGCAGTTGCACTAGAAGCAATTGAAAAAGCAGGATATAAAGTTAGATTCCAATTATTACCAGATGTATCTATTGGCTATTGGAGTGATTTTAAATCAAAATTTGGATTTTAATAATGAAATAAGGAGACAAAATGATGGAAATTTCTTGGATTCAAGCAGCTCTTTTAGGATTGTTTGCAAGTTTAGCATCGATGCCAGGTATGGGGGGATCCAGTATTGGTAACTATACTTTGGGGCGTCCATTAGTTGGTGGTTTAATTGTAGGTTTAATATTAGGAGATATAACAACAGGGGTAATCGTTGGTGTGGCTTTACAGGTATTATATATTGCCTTAGTGACACCTGGTGGAACTGTATCGGCCGATGTACGGGCAATTTCTTATATCGGAATTCCGTTATCTATCCTATTTGTTCATGCAAATAATATTTCAGGTGAAGTGGCGATTGCAGCAGCAGCAGCGCCAATTGGAGCCGCGGTTGGAACAATTGGAACTGTTTTATTCTATGGTACAGCTACTATGAACTTGCTTTGGCAACACATTGGATGGAAAGCTGTAGAGAAAGGTGATTTTAAGAAGTTATATGCTGTTGATTGGGTATATCCTTGGATTTCACATTTTATCTTTTCTTTCTTACCAACAATGATTATTACAAAATTTGGACCAGATATGGTTGATCTTATGAAAGTATATCTTCCGATGGATGGTTTTGTAATGAAGTCTCTATTTACTGTAGGAGCACTCCTTCCATGTGTGGGTATTGCAATACTTTTGAAACAAATTGTTACAAAAACAACAGACTTTATTCCTTTCTTTGTCGGGTTCACGTTAGCAAAATCTTTAGGCTTGAACTTAGTAGCAAGTGGTGTTGTGTCATTAATTTTTGCAGTAATTTATTATGAATTAGAAGTTATTAAATCTGCCCGTACGACAGCAGTTGTCAGTGATATGGGATTTGATGAAGAGGAGGATATTTAGAATGAGTCGAAAAAAAATATCAAGAAAAACATTGACAAAATCATTTCACCACTGGTTCTATGGACATCTGACATGTTTTTCTCAAGAACATATGCAAACTTTTGGATATTTAACTTCTATGCTTCCAATTGTAGAAGAAATGTATGATACTAAGGAAGAACAAAAAGAAGCTATGCAAACATACACAGCATTCTTTAATACTGAGCCGCAGTTGGGTTCTCTAGTAGTTGGGATAACAGCTGGTTTGGAAGAAGCGCGTGCAAATGGAGATGCCGTAGATAGTGAGACCATCAATGGAATGCGAGCCGGTCTAATGGGGCCTATTGCAGGTATTGGAGATTCACTTATTGTAGGAACATTAATTCCTGTTCTTTTGGGGATAGCTCTAGGTCTTTCTAAAGGAGGAAATATTTCTGGTGCAATATTCTATATTATTGCATGGAATCTATTAGTCTATCTTGGAATGCGTTTTGCTTATTTTAAAGGATATGAACTTGGAGATAAAGCAGTAGAATTTTTAGTAGGTCCTAAAGGTCAGGCGCTAAGAAAATCAATTAGTGTTGTTGGTGGTATGGTCATAGGAGCTGTTGCAGCAACTTGGGTATCTGTCACTACGGCGCTAGAGCTGAAAAATGGAGATGGAGAAACATTTTTAAACTTACAAGAAAAGATTGATGGTGTTTATCCAGGTCTTTTAACAGCAGGTTTTATTGTTCTATGTTGGTGGCTGATGGCTAAAAAGAAAGTTTCTCCAAATTGGGTGATGCTATTATTGGTAGTTATTGCACTTGTAGGAGTAGCCTTAGGATTTTTCAATCCAGGATTGAAATATTAATAGTATGTAAAAAAGCAACGGTTTATAATCGTTGTTTTTTATATATGCGTAATATAAGGATTTAGAGTTTCGGTATTTTTTATAAAAGAATTAACGAAAATACTAATTCCATAAATCATGTTGGTTAAAATTCTACAATATTAAAGTGCAAAATTAGGATAAAGAAATTTATCTATTCATCCTCAGAAAGTCAGACTTTTTTCTTGACTATTTCTGACCAAGTGATACAATAGAATCATGAATTAGCACTCAGATATAAAGAGTGCTAATAATATGTAGTTCATCATGGAGGAAAACAGATGTTGAAACCATTAGGAGACCGTGTGGTCTTAAAAGTAGAAGAAAAAGAACAAACTGTTGGAGGCTTTGTCCTTGCAGGCTCAGCCCAAGAAAAAACAAAAACAGCCAAAGTTGTAGCTATTGGACAAGGTGTTCGTACCTTGAACGGTGACTTGGTTGCTCCAAGTGTTAAAGCTGGAGACCGTGTCTTAGTTGAAGCCCACGCAGGTCTTGATGTCAAAGATGGCGATGAAAAGTACATCATCGTAGGCGAAGCTAACATCTTGGCTATCATTGAAGAATAGAAGGAGAAAGTAAGTATGTCAAAAGAAATTAAATTTTCATCAGATGCCCGTTCAGCTATGGTCCGTGGTGTCGATATCCTTGCAGACACTGTTAAAGTAACCTTGGGACCAAAAGGTCGTAATGTCGTTCTTGAAAAATCATTCGGTTCACCACTCATCACAAATGACGGTGTAACTATTGCCAAAGAAATCGAATTGGAAGACCAGTTTGAAAATATGGGTGCCAAATTGGTATCAGAAGTAGCTTCAAAAACCAATGATATCGCAGGTGACGGAACGACAACTGCAACTGTCTTGACCCAAGCAATCGTCCGTGAAGGCATCAAAAACGTCACTGCAGGTGCCAATCCAATCGGCATTCGTCGTGGGATTGAAACAGCAGTTACCGCAGCAGTAGAAGCCTTGAAAAACAACGCCATCCCTGTTGCCAACAAAGAAGCTATCGCTCAGGTTGCCGCCGTCTCTTCTCGTTCCGAAAAAGTAGGCGAATACATTTCTGAAGCCATGGAAAAAGTTGGTAAAGACGGAGTCATCACTATCGAAGAGTCACGTGGTATGGAAACGGAACTTGAAGTTGTGGAAGGAATGCAGTTCGATCGTGGTTATCTTTCACAGTACATGGTGACAGATAGCGAAAAAATGGTGGCTGACCTTGAAAATCCCTACATTTTAATTACAGACAAGAAGATTTCCAATATCCAAGAAATTTTGCCACTCCTCGAAAGTATTCTCCAAAGCAATCGTCCCCTCTTGATTATTGCGGATGATGTGGATGGCGAGGCTCTTCCAACTCTTGTTTTGAACAAGATTCGTGGAACCTTCAATGTGGTAGCAGTCAAGGCACCTGGTTTTGGTGACCGTCGCAAAGCCATGCTTGAAGACATTGCCATCTTAACAGGCGGAACAGTTATCACAGAAGACCTTGGTCTTGAGTTGAAAGATGCGACAATTGAAGCTCTTGGTCAAGCAGCGAGAGTAACTGTGGACAAAGATAGCACTGTTATCGTAGAAGGGGCTGGTAATCCTGAAGCCATTTCTCACCGTGTTGCAGTTATCAAGTCTCAAATCGAAACTACAACTTCTGAATTTGACCGTGAAAAATTGCAAGAACGCTTGGCCAAATTGTCAGGTGGTGTAGCGGTTATTAAGGTCGGTGCTGCAACTGAAACTGAGTTGAAAGAAATGAAACTCCGCATTGAAGATGCCCTTAACGCTACTCGTGCAGCTGTTGAAGAAGGAATCGTTGCTGGTGGTGGGACAGCTCTTGTAAATGTCATTCCAGCCGTGGCTAATTTGGAATTGACAGGAGACGAAGCAACAGGACGCAATATTGTTCTCCGTGCCTTGGAAGAACCTGTTCGTCAGATCGCCCACAATGCAGGATTTGAAGGCTCTATCGTCATCGATCGTTTGAAGAATGCTGAGCTTGGTACAGGCTTCAACGCAGCAATTGGCGAGTGGGTCAACATGATTGAAGAGGGAATCATCGACCCAGTTAAAGTGAGCCGTTCAGCCTTACAAAATGCAGCATCTGTAGCCAGCTTGATTTTGACTACAGAAGCAGTCGTAGCCAATAAACCAGAACCAGCAGCTCCGGCTCCAGCAATGGATCCAAGCATGATGGGCGGCATGATGTAAGCTTTCTATAGAAAACAACTTATAAAAAACACAAAAGGAGGGAATAACTATTCCTTCTTTTTATGCTATTCACTTCTAAATTGATTTGAGCTCTCCTAACTTATATGATAAAATAAGACTAGAAAAAGGAGAAAAACATGATCGATGTAGAAGAAATTCTGAGCAAGATGAACCCCAATCAGAAGATTAATTATGACCGTGTCATGCAGAAAATGGTACAAGTATGGGAGAAAAATGAGCAGCGGCCAACCATTCTCATGCATGTTTGCTGTGCCCCTTGTAGTACCTATACCCTAGAATATTTGACCAAGTATGCAGATGTGACCATCTATTTTGCCAATTCTAATATCCATCCCAAGGCAGAATACCATAAGCGTGCCTATGTTACCAAGAAATTTGTCAGTGATTTCAATGAGCGGACAGGAAATACGGTCCAGTACCTAGAAGCTCCCTACGAACCAAATGAATACCGAAAATTGGTTAGAGGATTGGAGGAAGAGCCTGAAGGAGGCGATCGTTGCAAGGTTTGCATTGACTACCGACTGGATAAGACAGCGCAAGTGGCTATGGACTTGGGTTTTGACTACTTTGGCTCAGCCTTGACCATCAGTCCTCATAAGAATTCTCAAACCATTAACAGCATCGGAATTGATGTGCAAAAAATTTACACAACACACTATCTTCCAAGTGATTTCAAGAAAAATCAAGGCTACAAACGTTCAGTAGAGATGTGTGAAGAGTATGACATCTACCGTCAATGTTATTGTGGATGCGTCTATGCGGCTCAAGCCCAGAATATTGACCTGGTTCAAGTTAAGAAGGACGCTACAGCGTTCTTGCTGGATAAGGATGTTGAAAAAGACTATTCCCACATCAAATTTACTGTTACAAAATTGGATATATAAGGATAAGCCCAGCTGCAAAGCTGGGTTTCTATACTCTTCGAAAATCAAATGCAAACCGCATCAACGTCGCCTTGCCGTATATATATGTGACTGACTTCNNAGCAACCTGCGGCTAGTTTTCTAGTTTGCTCTTTGATTTTCATTGAGTATTAAAATAAAAAACCAGGGATTTCACCCTAGTTTGACAACTTTACCGATTCTTTAGTTCTACATAGCGCTTGTACCAAATGTTTACATAGGCTTCTGAGAAAGGACCACGTCCATTGTTAATCCAATCAACAAGAATTTTGACATGTTCTTTTAAAATATAGTCCAAATCATCAGAATAATTCATTTTGCGTTTGTGACGCTCATACTCCTCAACGTCCAAGAGACGTTTTTCCCCATCTGTAAAAATTTTAACATCCAAATCGTAATCAATATACTTCAGTGCTTCTTCATCCAGATAGTAGGGGCTGGCCATATTGCAATAGTAGGAAGTTCCATTATCACGAATCATGGCAATGATATTAAACCAATATTTCTTATGAAAGTAAACAATAGCCGGTTCTCGAGTGACCCAACGACGACCATCACTTTCGGTAACAAGTGTATGATCGTTGACACCAATAATGGCGTTTTCTGTTGTTTTTAGTACCATGGTGTCCCGCCAAGTTCGGTGGAGACTCCCATCATGCTTATAACTTTGAATTGTAATAAAGTCGCCTTCTTTTGGAAGCTTCATAACTAACCAACTTTCTACAATTTATAAGTTTATCATTTACTATTGTACCATAAAATTACCTAAAATCTGTGAATTTTACATGAAAATATTAAAGATATTCTCTGAGAGCGCTCGCTATATCCGAAAAATCGTAGCCTTTTCGTGCTAAAACTTGGGTTAAACGCTGTTTAAGTTCGTATCCTTCATATTTTCGGGCATACTTGGCATATTGCTTATCAAGTTCCTTGAAGATGAGTTCCTGAGTCGTTTCTTCGTCGACTTGACTATCCAACTGGTCAAAGGCAATTTTAGCATCAGAGTAGGAAAACCCCTTGTTGGTCAAGTTCTGTATAATCTTATCTTGCAAGGCACGAGCTGGAAGTTTTCCTTCATATTTTTTCAACAGTTTATTAGCTACACGTTGAGCAACTTCCGAAAAATCAAATTCTTTCAAGTTCTCTTCTATAGTAGATTTTGAAATCCCTTTTTGAGCTAGTTTCTGAGTCAGTACATAAGGCCCCTTGTCTCCTGAAAGTTGATTGGCATTGATGATAGCATAAGCGTACTGGCCATCATTAGTCCACTTCTCTTCTTTAAGAGCAGCAATGATTTGAGAAACTATTTTTGCATCAATATCGTATTTTTTTAGATATTCTCTGACCTCTTTTTCAGTACGTGCTTTAAATGATAAATGGTAGAGAGCCAGATTCTTACCATAAGAAAATTGAGCAAAGTCCTGAATCTCTTTCAATTCCTCTTCGCTTATCACCTTATCTCTCGATAACATAAAACGAACAATTGTATCTTCGGTGATATAGCATTTGTCGCCATTATCAAGCTCCATCAGATAGAGTCTTTTTTTCTTTTCAAGTTTTGTGATTTTCATAGTTCCCTTTCATCTAAATGCTTCGAAAGCTGCAACGAGTCGGAGTTTATCCATATCTACATATTCTCTTCCGTAATAGTCGAGAAATAATTCAGCATACGTAGCATCTTGTAGGTTGTAATGAAGGGACCAAATTGCCCAAAAGAGGTCGATATGTCGGTCACTAAAACCAGCCAATCCCAAGTCAATAAAGCAAGAAAAATGCGAGGCATCCTTCAAGATGAAATTTGGTAGGCAGGCATCTCCATGAATAAAAGCATCAGCTTTGAGAAGGTGACCTTTCTCCTGTATCAGTTGATAAGCTTCTTCGCGACTGTGAATATGAAATTGGGGCAGAAGAGTTTTGTTATAGAAAGCTCCCTCCTGATAGTTTTTTAAAGCCTTTTCTTTATAAAGTTTCAGATGATGTTCTGACGGAAAAGCTTGTGGTTCAAGACTGTGAAGCTTATTTAATGCTTGTGCCATAGTTTGACAGAGCTTTTCGGGTTGATTTAAAAAAGCGAGAGCGTTTCTACCAATCGCTTCTTTGGTCAGAAGGAAGTCCTTTTTTGCTGATAAATAGGTAATCACTGGAGTTCCCAATCCTTCAGTTTCGAACCAACTTGCAATCTTAGCTTCTTGAGCTAATCTGCCTTTTTGATCTATTTTTAAATAGTAACCTGAATCTATATATAGGACAGTTGCACTTGAATGAGAAGAACTATCAGAGAGATTAGCTCCCTTGAGATAGCTTCGTAATTGTTCAGGGAAATCTAGTATACTAAAGCGAGGTGTTTTTGAATTCATGCTTTTATTGTAACATATTCTTAAATATCTTAGAAACTCCATGGTATAATAGACCTATGAATCTAAAAATAAAACAAAAAATACCATTAAAAATCAAGCGCATGGGAATTAATGGTGAGGGAATCGGCTTTTATCAAAAAACGTTGGTCTTTGTACCTGGAGCTCTCAAAGGAGAAGATATCTATTGTCAGATTACTTCTATTAAACGCAACTTTGTTGAAGCAAAATTACTAAAAGTTAATAAGAAGTCTAAATTTCGAGTTGTGCCGGCTTGTACTATTTATAATGAATGCGGAGGATGCCAAATCATGCACCTGCATTATGATAAGCAGCTAGAGTTCAAGACAGACCTACTTCATCAAGCGCTGAAAAAATTTGCTCCTGCAGGATATGAAAACTATGAAATCCGTCCAACTATTGGAATGCAGGAACCAAAGTACTACCGTGCTAAGTTACAATTTCAGACTCGAAAATTTAAAAATCAGGTCAAAGCGGGCTTATATGCACAAAACTCTCATTATTTAGTAGAGTTGAAAGACTGCCTGGTACAAGACAAGGAAACCCAAGTGATTGCGAATCGCCTAGCAGAATTACTTACTTATCACCAGATTCCAATCACCGATGAGAGAAAAGTTCTAGGTGTTAGGACTATTATGGTCCGACGAGCAAGAAAGACTGGACAGGTTCAGATTATTATTGTTACAAACCGTCAGCTTAATTTAACCCAACTAGTAAAAGACTTAGTTAAAGATTTTCCAGAAGTTGTGACAGTAGCTGTGAATACAAATACAGCTAAAACCAGTGAGATTTATGGTGAAAAGACAGAGATTATCTGGGGAGAAAAGAGTATTCAAGAAGGTGTACTCGATTATGAGTTTTCACTATCTCCTCGTGCTTTCTATCAACTAAATCCTGAACAAACAGAAGTTCTCTATAGCGAAGCGGTAAAAGCGCTGAATGTTACTAAAGAAGACCATTTGATTGATGCTTATTGTGGAGTTGGAACGATTGGATTTGCCTTCGCAAAGAAAGTTAAAACACTAAGAGGTATGGATATTATTCCAGAAGCTATTGAAGATGCTAAGCGAAATGCTAAAAGAATGGGATTTGACAACACACATTATGAAGCTGGAACGGCAGAAGAGATTATTCCTCGTTGGTACAAGGACGGATACCGAGCAGATGCTTTGATTGTGGATCCACCACGTACAGGTCTGGATGATAAGTTATTATATACAATTCTTACCTATGTCCCAGAAAAAATGGTCTATATTTCTTGCAATGTTTCGACTTTGGCACGTGATTTAGTGCGCTTAGTAGAAGTCTATGATCTTCATTATATCCAGTCGGTCGATATGTTCCCACATACAGCTCGAACTGAAGCTGTTGTAAAATTAGTAAAAAAAGTTTAAAAAAGGTGTTGACAAAGTTTGAAAAGTCTGTATAATAGTAAGAGTTGAAAATAACAACTCTGGTCCGTTGGTCAAGGGGTTAAGACACCGCCTTTTCACGGCGGTAACACGGGTTCGAATCCCGTACGGACTATGGTATGTTGCGGTTGAAGCACTTGATGAAAAAAAGATTAAAAAAGTTTCAAAAAAGTGTTGACAAGCGAAAGCGACTGTGATATACTAATATAGTTGTCGCTTGAGAGAAGCAAGTGACAAAGACCTTTGAAAACTGAACAAGACGAACCAATGTGCAGGGCACTACAACCTAAGGTTGTAGTACTGAACAATGAAAAAACAATAAATCTGTCAGTGACAGAAATGAGTGAGAACTCAAACTTTTAATGAGAGTTTGATCCTGGCTCAGGACGAACGCTGGCGGCGTGCCTAATACATGCAAGTAGAACGCTGAAGGAGGAGCTTGCTTCTCTGGATGAGTTGCGAACGGGT
>NZ_VMMD01000003.1:0-12142 GCF_013277015.1 Streptococcus sp. 1032
TGAAAAAATTCTGATGATGTACCTGAATCTCAATGATAACTTGGGTTCCATTGTCCAACTCCGCCAAGACGTCTATACTGGTATAGAAATCCTGCGCCGAGTAGGGCAGGGAAGGCAAGACGTGAATATTACTTCCCTCCAAAATGGTCACATTTTTTGCTGGCAAGTCCAGCATATCGCGGATAAATTGACAAGTGATTTCTGGATTGCTAAAGATTTTCTTAGCAACCAAATCGTTAGTTGGGCTGATGCCCGGATGACGTACAGTCATATTTCTTCTCCTTTCATTATAGCACATTTTTTAATCTAGGCTCACTAGATTCACTGCTTCTATCTATTTATTCGGAAAAAGTAGAAAAAGAGTAGAAAAAATGTCAAATTGTCTCATTTTTTAAAGAAATAAGTGTAAAAGTTAATGGAAATCTAAAAGCAAGCTGGAAAGGTCTCAAAGCACGGCGCTGAGCTTGCTGATAGGAGGAAGTAAGTCCATAAGATGCACACGACAAGGCAAGGATGATGAGGCTTCATCTTTGGTGTTGGCTTACTGATGATGGACTTCTAACCTAGCTTTGGTCTTAGTAAAAAGAGTCGTCTTTCCATTCAAAAAATTTGAAGTTTCAAGCCGACTGGTGTATAATATATTCATGAATTGTATTCTATTATATAGGAAGTAATAGGGCACAATATATATATATATATATGGAGTGTAAGAATGAATCATCAGAAAAAACAATTAAAATACAGTATACGGAAAGTGAGTGTCGGTGCAGCTAGTGTTGTCATTGGGGCGCTCTATCTTTTGATGGGAGCTGGGATTGCTCATGCTGAGGGCGTGGAGTCTGCTAGAGAAGCTGAGAGGACAGCAAACCCGACAGATCCAGAACAGTCGGGAAATGGAAAGACAGGAAATAAGCCTGACCTCAGCAATACTGATGCAGCAGCAAACACCTATAATGCTCCCGTAGCTGAAAATCCGCTAGTAGCTCCAGAAAGTACGAAACCTCGTACTCGTAGTAAAAGAGAATTACCTGATGGGGATACAGGAGAGACACCAGCTGGCGCTACAGGGACTGAATCAGGAGAGAACCAGCCAACAGGTGAAAACTCACCTGTACTGGATGCCAATCGTAAAGGTGAGACAGTAAAAGACGATCAGCCTGGGGTACATGTACCTACAGATGGAGAAAAGGGTTCGGATGATAAGAATGCCAACTTAAGATTTGATGCTCCTGGTGAGAATGCTACAGTTGAGTACATGTACAAAATCATCCAAAATATGCCGGATGACTTCCAAAACAACGAGCGTTCATACTTGAGAAATATGAACACCCTTGGTGATGCACTGAGATTTAAAGACGGAAAAGTCGTTAAAGATGAAGATGGCGAGAAACTACAAGATGGTGAAATTCGTGAAATTAACGAATTCGGTGGTTGGAAAGCTATAAACGGTGGAACGTTCGCCATCGGTAAGAAAAATGCTCAAGGGTATTTCACTGGTTGGTACTATAAAAAGGGTTCAACCATAGAAAAAGAGCAAGGTGGGATGCTTGGTTCTGACGCCCTGGACCGAGTCTACGTCCACGAGCAAGCCCTAGACCGTCGTTTTAATTACATGTTGATGCTTGCTAAAGGACGTACTATCGCCAATAAAGAAGATAAAGCACAAGATAAATCTCCGTTTGATATAAAGACAGCAAATAACAAGGCTAATAAAGAGAAGCTTAATAATTTACCTGTAAAAGAGAAGGAAGATATTCTCCAACATTCTCCAAATATTGAGGGATTCAATGGAATAGAAAAAACCTTCACTGCCTTTTCTACCAAATATGGAAGTCGCTTGAAAATCGACTTTGTGACAGGGTATATCTCAGACTATGAAGGGTCAAAAGGGACTTATCGTATCGTTGTTAAAGCGATTAAAAAAGGTGAGACTGAGAATACTACTAAAGAAGAAACTATCTATGACCACACTATCAACCGAATTGACGGAGTAGTAGAGAACGAAGAACGTTACAGCCAAGGTGTGGATTTAAGTGAGGTTAATAGATCAATTAAAAAGCTTTTAAAGAACGAGTACGATAACAAAGTCAATACTCTTGCAGCTGAAAAATATAAGAAAAAATATCCAGATGAAGGAAGAACAAATAGAGACAAACTAGCAGCTTTGAAAGAGGAAGTAAAACAAGAACTCGCTAAAAATGGAGATGCTATAGTTGAGTTGCCAGTAGATAAGGATAAATTAAATGAAAAAACCTTCAAAAAGGAGACTGGTTTTAAAGAAACGTTTACTAAATATGGAAATGATTTAAATAATCATTTAAAAAATATGACGGATAGTGAGGTTAAAAAAACTCTCCAACATGGAATAATTCTTCTATGGAAAAAAATGCAGATGGAACAATAAAAAGTAAAGACCCAGATCGTGTCTATAAATTATTAGATTTTGTATTGCCGACTGCGAAAAAAATTATCTATCATGGAGATACAGACCAATTAGAACTCCAAACGGATCCAGAAAAAGTGAAGAATCATCGTGAAAAACTTGAAGCTAGACTGAAAACAAAAGAAGCTAGTTTTGCAAGCAGTACGAATGAAGTGGAAAAAACTAAACTAAAAAAAGAAATCTCTGCCTTAAAATCAGCCATTGGATCCACAAATGCCTACACTTACCTGGAAGCAAGAAACGGAAGTAAAGAAGCAAAAATCCTTGGCTCACACATGGAAGCAACTGAACAACCTAGTACAAGTGACCTAACAGAAACTGAGTACAATAGCATAAAGACCAATGAACTTGCTGCGAAGGCAGAAAAAGGTCTTGAAAGATTCACTTCCTACTTTGTCGAAAAATACAAAGTTGCACGTTCAGAGGTGATTTCTGATGAGGAATTATCAGAAAAAATTCATGCGGAAATTGGTGGAGATAATGACAAACTAGGTAAAGGTGGATACTTCTCAACAGGAGATATTCCATTAGGTAAAGACGTTGTAGCCTATAAAGTGCAAGTGTTTGCGGAAAATGAAAAACGTGTTGGTGTTAACAAGCAAAGTCCAAGACTTCAATATAACTTACCAATCCTAGCCGATTTCTCAGTAATCCAAGATACCGTAGAACCGTCTAAAGAAGTAGCCAAACGAATCATTGATAAACAGGTGGAAGATAAAAAAATTCCACCAGAAGAAGGGAAAAAACTCAAAGGAAAAATCGATGAAAGTAAGAAAACATCGGAAGTTAGAAAAGCTATCTCTGGTAATGTAAAGGTCAAGTATGTCGATGAACAGGGACAAGATATACCACTATCTGAAGAAGACGCTAAAAAAGTCGGAGAAAAATCTGATAATGGTACCTACTTCGTAGAAAAAGAAGCCCTTATTGGGTCAAGCTACGATGTAACAAGTAAGAAATTACGTGGGATTAACACAGGTGAGAAAAAATACCGCCTTAAAAGATCGTTAAATGATGGATTATATGCAGGATCAGAGGCTGTTACAGGCTCAGTGACTTCAACTGATAAGATTGTAACCTTTGTCTACGAAGAAGGGGAGCCAGCCAAAGCAAAAGCAGTTGTTCATGTGAAGAAGCAACAAGAAGCAGGAGACCCTGTCGAATTAGTTGACCATAAGCTAAATCTTGAAACAGAAGTAGGCGAAGAATTCCCATCAAAATCTGTAGAAGACAAAGTAAAAGAGTTGCAAAACTTAGGATATGAAATCGTCGATAATACCTTTACAAAGGGAATTCCTGATTCAAGAAAAGGAGACGACAAAGAGGATAAAGACGGAGAAGAGCCAACGCAGTCTTATACGATTACTGTAAGAGAAAAAGTGGAAACAGTAACAGAGCCGAAAAATCCAAACGATCCAGTAGATCCGAATAACGGAGAAGGACCAAAATGGCCAGAAACAGGACTAAAAGAATCTGATCTTAAAAAAGAAGTAACAAGAACAATTACTTACGTTAAGAAAGAAACACCAGACGGACAAGAAGAGCCAAGTGGAGTAGAAAATAAGGTAGATAAAGTTCTATTCAAACGTACTGCAACATATAACTTGGTTACTAAAAAAATCACTTATGGGGAATGGACGGCAACTACGGATGAAAGCCATCCAGCAAGTCAATTACCAGCAGTCGATACACCATTAAAAACTGGCTATGTAGCGGATATTAAACAAGTAGAAGGGCAAGATGCTCCAAAACCTACTGAGACTGGTGAAGTAACAAACATTGAGAAAAAAGTTGTTTATACTAAGTTAGGATCATGGGTACCGAAAATACCAGGAAAAGATTCAACACCAATTCCATATCCAAACGATCCAAAAGATCCAACAAAACCTAAATATCCAGATTATCCAAAAACACCGGAAAATCCGGATGGAACACCAAACCCTCAACCTGAGAACCCAGGAGGAAATAACACTCCCGGTGGAGGCAATGAGACCCCAGGTGGTGAAACTCCAGGAACTCCTGAAAAACCAAAAACTCCAGAATTGCCGGTAATTCCATACGAACCAGGATACACACCAAAAATTGGTGAAACACCGTTAGAACCAGTTGATCCAAAAGATCCTAAAAAAGGATACAAGGTACCAGAAATACCAAAGGATCCTCAAAATAATACTATAATTGAGTACAAACCAAATCCACAAAAAATTCTTATCAAAGTTGTAAACGTCACAACTGGAGAAGAAGTAGAATTACCTAAAGAAAAACTTGAATTCAATGGCGTTTCTGATCAAGTAGTAACAACAGAAGATAGGGAAAAAGTTGATAATAAAATTGCATCTTTAAAACAACGAGGATATATCGTATCAACGAAGAACCCTATATCAGAAACAACTAAATATGATACAAAGGACGATTCTACAGAACCAACACAAATTTACAAAATTGTAGTAAATGAACTTATATCAAAAGATAAAGAAATTATACCAGTAACACGTACAATTAAATACGTTCAAATCGATGTTAAAGACGGAAAAGAAGTCAAAACAGAACTTAATACAGAAAAAATCAAAACAAAAGTAGATAAAGTTGAATTTTCAAGAGATGCATCTACTAGTTTGACAACATATATAACAAAATTTGGCAATTGGGATGCTGAAACAAAAGAGTTATTAAAAGTTGATACACCTGTATTAGATGGCTACCTTGCAAATGTCGCATCTGTAGAAAATAAAACTGTTCAACCTGCTACAGAATCATATGAGGTGACAGTTGAATACAGAAAAATCGGTTCATGGATACCGAATGTACCAGGAGGAAAAACTCCAACACCAATTCCGTATCCAAATGATCCAGATGATCCAACTAAGCCTAAGAATCCAGAATATCCAACCACTCCGCCACAACCAGGTCAACCAGTACCGAAAGTGCCAGTGATTCCATACGTTCCAGGTTATACACCTAAGACACCAAACGGAACTCCATTAGTACCTATAGATCCGGAACATCCAGAAAAAGGATATAAGGTGCCACCAGTTCCAGAAACGCCAAATGATCCTAAGATGGATACACCAATCAAGTATACACCAGATGGACAAAGAGCTATTGTCAAATTTGTTGTCGTAGGCGAAGACGGAAAAGAAACGGAGCTTGTTGCTTCAAGGATGTCGCTGACAGGTAAAACTGGAGAGAAAATCCCAACAGAAAACTTTAATGATACATTGAAGAAACTAACAGGTGACCCAGTTAATAATGGTGACTACGAGTTAGTAGACAATCCTCTGAAAGATGGAGCGACATTTGACAACGTAAAAGATGAAGAAGGAAAAGATCCGTCTCAAGTCTTTGTTGTGAAGTTACGTCAAATCTATGTTATTCCACCGACACCGAGAATTGTCGAACGTCCAAGCGGTAATACTGTAGAAGTTGACGTGCCAAATAAAGATGCCGATACTTTATCTATTACATTTACAAAACGAAACAGTACTGAAAAAGAAACTATCGTTACGAAGAAAGATAAAGATGGTACGTGGAAAATTGAAAAATCTCCAGTTGGAGTGACTATCAATCCGACGAATGGTCGTGTTTATATTCCAAGTGAACAAGTTCAACCGAAGACATGGGTAGATACGCAAACAAAACATAAATACAAACAAAGTAAGATTGTTAGTGTTATGCCGAATATTCTTGATGTACCTAAATTTGAAGGAACAACAGAATGGATTGACGTAAATGGAAATGTCTTAAGACCAACTGAAAATGGTTTACATGAAAAAGGTCGAATTGCAAATCATGTTTGGTTGGAAAGTCGTTTGGAAGGAAATAAAGTCACACATATTTTCTTTGCAGGTTCTCCATCTGTAGACAAGCCAGAATATAAAATTACAGTCTGGTTTGATAAAGATGGTAATCCACTTAAACCAGATCAACCAGGTACTCATGAAGCTGGAAATATTCCAGGATACAGATATATTACAACTGTAACGGAGGATGGTATTACGATTCATAGATTTGAAAAGATACCGCCAGTTCTTCCTAACGAACCAATTCCAGATAGACCTGAGGAGCCAAACCCACAACCAAATCCAGAGCATCCAAGTGTTCCGACACCAAACCCAGAACTACCGAACCAAGAGACTCCAATACCAGAGCCAACTCCAGAACCAGATACTCCAAGACCTGAAACTCCAGTGAGTCCAGATCCAGAAGTTCCGACTTATGAGACAGGTAAGAGAGAGGAGTTGCCAAACACAGGTACAGAGGCTAATGCTGGCTTAGCTGGGGCAGGATTGTTGACCTTGTTAGCAGGCTTGGGACTAGGATTCTTCAAGAAAAAAGAAGATGAATCCGAATAATATAGAAAACGTTGCTTCTTGCCAAAAGTTGGATGAGTTATCTGGCTTTTGGCTCGGAGTCAACAACCTAGAAACTAAGATAAAAGTAAAATTGAGGAAAATATGTCAAGACAATCAACTAAGAATAAAAAATACGCTCTACGCAAAATCGGAAAAGTTTTCGGTTCCTGTGTAGTGGCTACTGTCATTACCCTAGGTGGTGTTGCAATAATGGCACCAAATGTTACAGTTTATGCTTCAAATACTGAAGCGGACCCCGGAGAGAATAATATTACAGATTTCGCATCTAATGATGATGGGTATGAAGTTCGAGTACCTAAAGGGAAGAGGTATGAAAGTGATGATACAGTCGAAAGTCATAAACCTATCTTGAAACATACAGGTCACGATGGTAGAAGCTTTATCTTGAAAGCTAAAGAGAGTGAAAATTTAACCAAAGAAGATATTGATAACCATTTTGAAGACAATCCTATGGGATCATTATTTGAGAAATTATACGATACAGATGAAAATGGAGAGGTTGATCCTGAATATAAAAGAGCTGATGCTGATGCGATAAACGCAAATGCAGGTAACCCAATTGATGGTACAAACTTTGTTGAACCTAAAGTAAGTGATGTAGATACAAGATACCCTCATCGTGTTGATGCAGGGGTAACGAATATTGCTGACATATATGACAGTAATGGTGATGGTAAACCGGATAATGCTGATGGTCAGATTGATGACCAAGATACTATTGTAGAGGCTAATAAACCGATCACAGTTAATGAAAACTCAGAAGATAATGAGATCAATGAAGATGGGACAGTTGTCTTATCTAAGTATTATCGTATCCATGTCAACAAAGGAGATACAGCCGATAAAGACGATGATATCTATGTAGTTGGTACAAAACCAACAGTCACAATCAATGAGATTGATTTTAAAACGATTTATGAGCCAAATGATCAAGATGTTGCCGGAAATCAAACAATAAAAACTCCTGGTAAAAAAGGTACTTCTACAACGACAACTACCTATACAGTCAATCCAGAGACAGGTGCACGTACAGCAAATCCATCTACAACAGTGGAAACAGAAAAACCTGTTAATAAAGTTGTTTTAGTTGGAACAAAACCAAAAGTAGAAGAAAAAGAACTACCATTTACAAGACGTTATGTAGAAGATAATACAAAAGATAAGGATTATCGAGAAACAACCCAACAAGGTGTTAAGGGTAAGGAAACAAAAACAACTACTTATACGTTGGATACAACGAATGGTACAGTTACAGAAAACAATCCAACAACGGTTACAGAAGAACCAAAAGAAGAAATTATAACAGTTGGAACAAAACCAAAAGTAGAAGAAAAAGAACTACCATTTACAAGACGCTATGTAGAAGATAAAACCAAAGACAAGGATTATCGAGAAACAACCCAACAAGGTGTTAAGGGTAAGGAAACAAAAACAACTACTTATACGTTGGATACAACGAATGGTACAGTTACAGAAAACAATCCAACAACGGTTACAGAACAACCAAAAGAAGAAATTATAACAGTTGGAACAAAACCAAAAGTAGAAGAAAAAGAACTACCATTTACAACACGCTATGTAGAAGATAATACAAAAGATAAAGATTATCGAGAAACTACACAAACAGGAGTAAAAGGAAAAGAAACAAAAACAACTACTTATACGTTGGATACAACGAATGGTACAGTTACAGAAAACAATCCAACAACGGTTACAGAAGAACCAAAAGAAGAAATTATAACAGTTGGAACAAAACCAAAAGTAGAAGAAAAAGAACTACCATTTACAACACGCTATGTAGAAGATAATACAAAAGATAAAGATTATCGAGAAACTACACAAACAGGAGTAAAAGGAAAAGAAACAACAACTACAACTTACACAATGGATCCAAACACAGGAACTGTGACAGAAAACACTCCAACAGTAGTAAGAGAAGAACCAAAAGAAGAAATTATTACAGTAGGAACAAAACCAAAAGTAGTGGAAACACCAGAGACTCCACAACCAGGACAACCAACCGCTCCTGAGGAAGCACCAGCTCAACCATCTGAGCCTGAAGACCAACCAAATCTTAAGGTAGCTCCGCCGACTATCGCTATTGTGGAAGAACCAAATAAAGCAAGCATCGAAGTAAAAGCTCCTAAAAAAGATGCAGATACAGTCAAAATTATCTATCCTAAGAGTAATGGCTCTGGTAATGAAGTTCTAACTCTTACCAAGCAACCTAGTGGTGAATGGACTTTAGACAAACAACCTGAAAATGTTACATTAGACAAGAAAACAGGTACTGTAACCATTCCACGAGAATCAGTTGTCAATAAACAAAAAGTCCAAGCTCGAGCCAAGCATAAAACGAGTGATTATACTCCGTTTGTATACGCTGCTTTATCAATCGAAGCAGCAAACCCAGAGCATCCAGTAACGCTATGGGTAGATAGAGCAGGTAAGGAGATTAAGGAAAAAGTAGTTGGCAAAAAAGTACAGGCTGGCGAAATTGCAGGCTACAAGTGGCTATCTAGTCGCTTAGAAGAAGGTATTTTGACGCATACATTTGAGAAAGTAGCGAATGGAACTCCAATTTTACCAGAAAGCCCAACTAGTCATCCAAGGACTCCATCAAGTTCGCCATCAACTTCAACGCCAGAAAAACCAAACAAAGTTGAAACTCCAGCGGTTCGTACAGTATGGCGCGATGAAAACGGAAAAGACTTGAAAATGCCATCAGTTGATAAGCAAGAAGCAGGTGAAGTTCCAGGCTATGAATTTGTTGAGAGTCACCGTGAGGGAGATAACTTGATAGTTCATGTGTTTAGAACCAAGCAAGCTCAAACTCCTGCTCCAAAAGACCAAACTCCAAGCCCAACACCATCTAAAGTTTCAGAACAAAAAGGTGAAGCAGTGGCTACAGCTACATCAGAAAAGACAGTAGATAGTGCAACATCTACAAAAACATCTGATAAAGCAGAGTTGCCAAACACAGGTACAGAAGCGAATGCTAGCTTGGCTAGCGCTGGTATCATGACCTTGTTAGCTGGTCTAGGATTAGGATTCTTCAAGAAAAAAGAAGACTAAAAACTCATAGTTTTTAAGAAGATGATTCGTCATCTTCTTTTTTGGCTCTTTGTCAACTGTAGTGGGGTGGAGAAAAGCTAATACTTTTCGAAAATCTCTTCAAACCGCGTCAACGTCGCCTTGCCGTAGATATNNCAACCTCAAAGCAGTGTTTTGAGCAGCCTGCGGCTAGTTTCCTAGTTTCCTCTTTGATTTTCATTGAGTATAAGATTAAGAAGAAGCTGAGAAAAAGCCTCTCAAATCAGAAAAACGCATAGTATCAGGTGTTCAAAACTTGAGACTATGCGTTTTATTGTGGGAAGATTTACTTTATTTTCTCCGGAAGTTGAGTTTTGGTCCAGTCTCTTTAAATTATATGTTATCTTAAATTCAGAACAGAACATTATAACTTATAAAACATTGCTAGAAATTGATTCGACTTTACTATCCTATTTGTTCAGAGTTTATTTCCTTTTGCTATAAAGTTTGAATTTCTTTTGTTTTTTCTACTCTTTTTCCGAATAAATAGATAGAAGCATCAAATCTAGTAAATTAGATTAAAAAATGTGCTATAATGAAAGGAGAGCAAACATGACTGTACGTCATCCGGGCATTAGCCCAACCAATGACTTGGTTGCTAAGAAAATCTTTAGCAATCCAGAAATCACTTGTCAATTTATCCGCGATATGCTGGACTTGCCAGCAAAAAATGTAACCATTTTGGAGGGAAGCAATATTCACGTCTTGCCTTCTTTACCCTACTCGGCACAGGATTTCTATACCAGTATAGATGTTTTGGCGGAGTTGGACAACGGCACTCAAGTTATCATTGAGATTCAGGTTCACCATCAGAATTTTTTCATCAATCGCCTATGGGCTTATCTGTGCAGTCAAGTCAATCAAAATCTTGAAAAAATTCGTCAACGTGAAGGTGATACCCACCAGAGTTACAAGCATATCGCACCTGTTTACGCAATAGCTATTGTGGATAGTAATTATTTCCAAGATGATCTAGCTTTCCACAGTTTCAGTATGCGCGAAGACACGACAGGTGAAGTCTTAACCATCACAAATAATGGACAAGAAAACCATCTGGTTAAGATGGCGTTCTTGGAATTAAAAAAATACAGAAAAACCAGCAAAGACGAGGTTCGCAAGCCGTGGTTGGAGTTTTTCGGGAACAAACCCTTTACCCAGCAACCCGAGCGAGCTATCAGTCAAGCAGACCAACTGCTGGACTATAAGAGCTGGTCCGAGGAGGACAGGAAGATGTTTAGTCAACTACGTATGCGTGAAGAACAAGCATTATTAGCACAGGACTATGCCTTGGAACAAGCTGAAGAAAAAGGTTTAGAGCGTGGGAAAATATCTACCTTTCTTGATTTAGTACATCAACATGTTTTAACTTCCGAATTTGCGAGTGAGCAATTAGGTATGTCAGTTGCTGAGTTTGAGTCACTATTGAAAGACCGTAATAAATAAGACCTAAAAATACAGAGAAACCAGCAAAGACGAGGTTCGCAAGCCGTGGTTGGAGTTTTTCGGGAATAAACCCTTTACCCAGGAACCCGAGCGAGCCATCAGCCAGGCAGATCAACTACTGGACTACAAAAGCTGGTCTGAGGAGGACAGGAAAATGTTTAGTCAACTACGTATGCGCGAAGAACAAGCCTTGTTAGCACAGGACTATGCTTTGGAACAAGCTAGGGCAGAAGGTATTGAACAGGGGTTGGAATGTGGTCTTGAACGTGGAAAACTTTTTGCCTTCTTAGACATGGTTCGTCAACATGTTTTAACTTCTGAATTTGCCAGCCAGCAGTTAGGAATGACTGTCGCTGAGTTTGAGTCACTCTTGTAAACGAGCGAAAATGTTTAGCTAGCTATCTTGCAAAAAAATAAGTAGAGTTTATAATCCAAATACTTTTTAATACCAAGAATAAGCAGAGCCGGTTTTTCTAGGATATTTGGGTTAAGACGATTGTCTTGAATGCCTTAGGGAAACATGCTATACTACTTGTATGATTATTTTACAAGCTAATAAAATTGAACGTTCTTTTGCAGGAGAGGTTCTTTTTGATAATATCAACCTACAGGTTGATGAACGAGATCGGATTGCCCTTGTTGGGAAAAATGGTGCAGGTAAGTCTACTCTTTTGAAGATTTTAGTTGGAGAAGAGGAGCCAACTAGCGGAGAAATCAATAAGAAAAAAGATATTTCTCTGTCTTACCTAGCCCAAGATAGCCGTTTTGAGCTTGCAGATAAGACTGACGA
>NZ_VMMD01000003.1:12193-15653 GCF_013277015.1 Streptococcus sp. 1032
AACCATACATACGGCAAGGCGACGTTGACGTGGTTTGAAGAGATTTTCGAAGAGTATTATTTTTAAAAAATCTTTCCAGAAACTAGTTGCTAAATAGGGTAAAAATTGATAAAATAAGGAATATCTAAAAAATTTTAAGGAGAATCTAGCAAATGGATTTCACATGGGCACTGAAGTATGCCACTGAATTTTTGGGAACTGCCATTTTGATCATTCTTGGGAATGGTGCAGTTGCCAACGTTGAACTTAAAGGTACGAAAGGTCACCAAAGTGGCTGGATCGTCATCGCTGTTGGTTATGGTATGGGGGTTATGATCCCAGCCTTGATGTTTGGTAACGTATCTGGGAACCACATCAACCCTGCTTTCACTCTAGGACTTGCAGTTAGCGGTCTTTTCCCTTGGGCACAAGTGGTACCTTACATTATCGCGCAAGTCTTGGGGGCTATCTTTGGTCAAGCCTTGGTTGTGGCAACACACCGTCCATTCTACTTGAAAACTGAAAACTCAAATAACATCTTGGGAACTTTCTCAACTATTTCAAGTATTGACCATGGTACAAAAGAAAGTCGCTATGCAGCAACTGTCAATGGTTTGATTAACGAGTTTGTTGGTTCATTTGTTTTGTTCTTTGCAGCTCTTGGTTTGACTAAAAACTTCTTTGGTGCTGAAGTGCTTCAATACATGAAACAAATGGCAACACAAGCAGGACAAACAGTTGATTTTTCTGACTTGGCTATTAAAGCACAGGTGGCTCCACACACTGCTTCAGGACTTTCTGTGGCTCACTTGGCACTTGGATTCCTCGTTATGGCTTTGGTAACATCACTTGGAGGACCTACAGGACCTGCCTTGAACCCAGCTCGTGACTTGGGACCACGTCTCCTTCATGCTTTCCTTCCAAAATCAGTTCTTGGTGAGCATAAAGGCGATTCAAAATGGTGGTATTCTTGGGTACCAGTAGTAGCACCTATTGCAGCAGCAATTGCGGCAGTAGCTGTATTCAAATTCCTTTATCTCTAAGAAATAGCTCCTTTAACATTTGAGTGAGCACCATCTATAAGTAAGAGAGGATCAGACTGGTTCTCTCTTTTTGATTTTTTAGGGAAATGAAAGAAAATCTAAACAAACTCCTCTCCAGCAGTGGTTTAGAAGTCTCAGTGGGCTATTCCAGCTATTATAGTAGGTTGCAGTTGAAATAATAGACCCTTGTTTCTAAAACATTGTGAGGAATTGGTTTGAATTCCCCAATCAAATTGTGTAGTTTTCATTCTACTATATATTATCGGAGATGGGTTCCCTATCTTGTAAGTCTGCTTTATAGTGGGTTGAGGTTGGAATAGTCCTCCCTTCTTTCTCAAACACTGTGGGGAATTGATTTGCCTTCCTCAACAAAATGTTCAGTTTCTATTTCATTTCGCTATAAAATAAGCGATTAGGGGGGCTATTCTTCGACCGACATTGGCTCTGCTGTGTCCTATGATGGTTATCGTTTTATCTGCAATCTTATACTCAATGAAAATCAAAGAGTAAACTAGGAAGCTAGCCGCAGGTTGTTCAAAACACAGTTTTGAGGTTGTAGATAGAACTGACGAAGTCAGCTCAAAATAATGTTTTGAGGTTGTAGATGAAGAGGTTGGGCAAAAACTCGACTTTAGGAGAAAATGAAGTAAATCTTCCCATAAAACGCATAGTACCAAGGTTTCTCAAGACCTGATACTATATGTTTTTCTGATTGCAAAGACTTTTTGACCAGTCTCAACTATACCTACGGTAAGGCGACGCTGACGTGGTTTGAAGAGATTTTCGAAGAGTATTAAACTGATGTTGTGAATAACTTATACCTAGCTTCCTAGTTTGCTTTTGTAGTATAAACCAGAGACTGTTTACATTCTCAGCAAGTGAGTGGATGAATAATGCTGAAAACTCCTTGAAGGCTAAGTCTATTTAGTACTTTCTATTAGTTAGTTAAATTTTTACCAAGAATAATTCACAAAAACGTTGTAAAACACTTGCAATTTAGCTGAAATTTGATAAAATAGTAAGGAAAGTTAGACTGTATTGCCTACTGTCTATCTATAAAATATATTTTATTGGAGGCTTTTACTCAAATGGCAAAAGAAAAATACGATCGTAGTAAACCACACGTTAACATTGGTACTATCGGACACGTTGACCACGGTAAAACTACCCTAACTGCAGCTATCACAACTGTTTTGGCACGTCGCTTGCCTTCATCAGTTAACCAACCTAAAGACTATGCGTCTATCGATGCTGCTCCAGAAGAACGCGAACGCGGTATCACTATCAACACTGCGCACGTTGAGTACGAAACTGAAAAACGTCACTACGCTCACATCGACGCTCCAGGACACGCGGACTACGTTAAAAACATGATCACTGGTGCCGCTCAAATGGACGGAGCTATCCTTGTAGTAGCTTCAACTGACGGACCAATGCCACAAACTCGTGAGCACATCCTTCTTTCACGTCAGGTTGGTGTTAAACACCTTATCGTCTTCATGAACAAAGTTGACTTGGTTGACGACGAAGAATTGCTTGAATTGGTTGAAATGGAAATTCGTGACCTATTGTCAGAATACGACTTCCCAGGTGACGATCTTCCAGTTATCCAAGGTTCAGCTCTTAAAGCTCTTGAAGGTGACTCTAAATACGAAGACATCGTTATGGAATTGATGAACACAGTTGATGAGTACATCCCAGAACCAGAACGTGACACTGACAAACCATTGCTTCTTCCAGTCGAGGACGTATTCTCAATCACTGGACGTGGTACAGTTGCTTCAGGACGTATCGACCGTGGTATCGTTAAAGTCAACGACGAAATCGAAATCGTTGGTATCAAAGAAGAAACTCAAAAAGCAGTTGTTACTGGTGTTGAAATGTTCCGTAAACAACTTGACGAAGGTCTTGCCGGAGATAACGTAGGTGTCCTTCTTCGTGGTGTTCAACGTGACGAAATCGAACGTGGACAAGTTATCGCTAAACCAGGTTCAATCAACCCACACACTAAATTCAAAGGTGAAGTCTACATCCTTACTAAAGAAGAAGGTGGACGTCACACTCCATTCTTCAACAACTACCGTCCACAATTCTACTTCCGTACTACTGACGTTACAGGTTCAATCGAACTTCCAGCAGGTACTGAAATGGTAATGCCTGGTGATAACGTGACAATCGACGTTGAGTTGATCCACCCAATCGCCGTAGAACAAGGTACTACATTCTCTATCCGTGAGGGTGGACGTACTGTTGGTTCAGGTATGGTTACAGAAATCGAAGCTTAATTCGATTTAGTTCCCAGAAGAACAATTATTTAAGTCAGACACTAAAAGAATCTTGCTTTGCAAGGTTCTTTTTTTCAGATATTGAACTAATACTCAATGAAAATCACAGAGCAAACTAGGAAGCTAGCCGCAGACTGCTCAAAACACTGTTTT
>NZ_VMMD01000003.1:15694-31346 GCF_013277015.1 Streptococcus sp. 1032
AAGACTGACGAAGTCAGTATCATATACATACGACAAGGCGAAGCTGACACGGTTTGAAGAGATTTTCGAAGAGTATAAAATTGAATTGCTTATAAAAAAGCTCCATACACTGGATGTGTATAGAGCAACGGAGCTTTATTTGATATAGAGTTCTTGGTTTTTTAAGACAATTTCACGTACGCTCGCAAATTTCTTGAGTTTTTTAAGTTCTTCTGGATGAGTGACGAGAGTGATAACATAACCTTCCTTGCCCATACGACCAGTACGGCCAGCACGGTGTGTGTAGGTTTCGCTATCTCTAGGAACATCAAAGTTTACGACGCATTCTAGGCTATCGATATCAATCCCTCGAGCCAAAAGGTCAGTTGCAAGGAGTAGGGTTAGTTGCTTATCTTTAAACTTTTCTAAGATGACTTTTCTAAATTTGACATTAACATCACTAGCGAGAGAAACAGCCAAGATATCACGATACTGTAATTTTTCTTCTGCACTTCCAAGGTCTGATAGGCTGTTAAAGAAGACCAGACCGCGGAAATCCTCCACATGAGCTAGTTTTCGTAGCATATCCACTCGGTGACGCTGGTCTACCTGCATGTAGAAATGTTGGATATTATCCAGTTTTTGATCAGAGAGATCAATGGTACGTGTATTCGGCGCAATCTTTTCTTGGTCAAACTTGGTCGTGGCACTCATGTAGACCAGTTGGTGGTCACGCGGTGCGTAGTGAGTGATTTTCTCTACAAAGTGTATCTGAGAATCATCAAGCAATTGGTCGAATTCATCCAGGATGATGGTTTCCACATTCATCATCTTGATTTTTTTCAATTTAATGAGTTCAAAGATACGGCCAGGGGTTCCAATCAGAATTTCTGGTCCTTTTTTGAGTCGTTCAATTTGTCGTTTTTGACTTGAACCTGATAAGAAGAGTTGGGGAGTCAAGCCGATAGCTTCAGCCCACGTTTTACATACATCGAAAATCTGTCCAGCAAGTTCTGTATTTGGTGCTAGAATCAAGAGTTGTTGGGCTTTTTTCTTTTGTAGTCTGAGAAGACTTGGTAGGAGGTAAGCTAGGGTCTTACCAGTTCCGGTTGGGCTCACTCCTAGGAGGTTTTCTCCAGCAAGAATAGGATCAAATAGTTGAGTTTGAATGGGGGTGAATTCCTGGAAACCGAGTTGGTCACTCAGTTCTTGCCACTCAGTCGGTAGTTTGCTTTTCATTTTTCTGCCTCAAATCTAATTCCAGCAGTCTGGCGTATGGTATATAGTAGCTCATGGACAGAGCTTGCATCTTCCAGCCAATTCTGGTAGAGTGTCTGGTCTGGTTGCTGAATCATCTGTGCAAATGCAGCGACTTCCTCA
This sequence comes from Streptococcus sp. 1032, assembly GCF_013277015.1. Classification (NCBI taxonomy): domain Bacteria; kingdom Bacillati; phylum Bacillota; class Bacilli; order Lactobacillales; family Streptococcaceae; genus Streptococcus; species Streptococcus sp. 1032. Next base: position 17,054 of record NZ_VMMD01000003.1, read on the forward strand.
GTCATAGTATGAGGAGCCTGTTGGATAGGGAGCTGGACTTGATTGCCTTGGTGGTCGGTAAAAATAGCTGAGCGGATATGCTCGATGGTGTTGAGGGTCAAGGTTCCGTCTGTCGTATAAATCTCGCAAGGAAGATTGGAAGTGATGTTTTTCCCAGCTTTGATGTGAACTTGAAAGTCAGGGTAGAAGAGGATACCATCTCCATTTAGGTCAATGCTATTGTCAAGCTGTTGAGCCTGGTAAGTCGCGTCATTAGCTTTTCCAAAAAGGTGAACGGCAGCGTAGAGAGGATAAATTCCCAAATCCATAAGAGCTCCACCGGCAAAACGGTCTGAGAAGACATTTGGTGTCTGTCCAGCCAACAAGTTAGGCATTTTGGAAGAATACTTGGCATAGTTGAAATCTGCTCCCAAAATTTGTTTGTCTGCTAAAAAGTTTTTGATGATAGTGAAAGCTTTTTCATGGTAATTGCGGGCTGCTTCGAATATAAAATAGTGATTTTTCTCAGCTGTATGTCTCAAGTCTAGCCATTCTTGTGGCTGAGTGACAGCTGGCTTTTCAAGAATGACGTGTTTACCAGCAGACAAGGCAGCCTTTGACTGAGCAAAATGCAAGGAGTTTGGACTGGCAATATAGACCACATCAAAGGAGCTCTTGAAGAAGTCTTCTAATTGATCGAAGAGTTGGATATTCTGATAGCGAGAAGCAAAGGTTGCTGCGGTTTCAAGTTTCCTAGAATAGACTGCGCCCAGCTGGTATTTTCCACTGGCATGGGCTGCTTCTATGAAGTGATGGCTGATAGCACCTGTTCCGATGACACCTAATTTAAGCATAGATACTCCTTTTCCGATTTTAAATCTTTCTTTCATTATAACATAGATAGACGGGACTATCCAACAGAGGGTAAAAAATTTCAAATAAGCGATTCGCTTTCTTCTGAAGAAAAGCTTTCTTTTACGAATAAATAGATATAAGCATCAAATCTAGTAAATTAGATTAAAAAATGTGCTATAATAGAAGGAGGAAAAGGATGATTCTAAGACATCCGGGCATTAGCCCAACTAATGACTTGGTTGCTAAGAAAATATTCAGCAACCCAGAAATCACTTGTCAATTTATCCGCGATATGCTGGACTTGCCAGCAAAAAATGTGACCATTTTGGAGGGAAGTAACATTCATGTCTTGCCTTCTTTACCCTACTCGGTGCAGGATTTCTATACCAGTATAGATGTTTTGGCGGAGTTGGACAATGGCACTCAGGTAATTATTGAAATTCAGGTACATCATCAGAATTTTTTCATCAATCGCCTGTGGGCTTACCTTTGCAGTCAGGTCAATCAAAACCTAGAAAAAATTCGCCAACGAGAAGGTGATACACACCAGAGTTACAAGCATATCGCACCAGTATATGCCATCGCAATCGTGGACAGTAATTATTTCTCAGATGACTTGGCTTTTCACAGTTTCAGTATGCGAGAGGACACGACAGGTGAGGTTTTAACCATAATAAATAACGGTCAGGAAAACCATCTGGTTAAGATGGCATTCTTGGAACTAAAAAAATATAGAGAAACCAGCAAAGATAGCATTCGCAAACCATGGTTGGAGTTTTTTGGGAACAAACCCTTTACTCAGCACCCCGAGCGAGCCATCAGCCAAGCAGACCAACTGCTGGACTACAAGAGCTGGTCCGAGGAGGACAGGAAGATGTTTAGTCAACTACGTATGCGTGAAGAACAAGCATTATTAGCACAGGACTATGCCTTGGAAACAGCTAGGGCGGAAGGTATTGAACAAGGTCTAGAGCGTGGGAAATTCTTTGCCTTTCTGGATATGGTTCGCCAAGGACTTCTGACTTCCGAGGTTGCCAGTCAGCAGTTGGGTATGTCAGCATCTGAGTTTGAGGCGCTATTGAAGGCCCACCATAAATAAGACCTAAAAAATACAGAGAAACCAGCAAAGACAAGGTTCGTAAACCATGGTTGGAGTTTTTGGGAACAAACCCTTTACCCAGCACCCCGAGCGAGCCATCAGCCAGGCGGACCAACTGCTGGATTAAAAATTAGGAAATATCGTGTAGAAAATAGTAACAGATTTTATCTCTTTGTGGGATGAAGTCTGTTTTTTTGTATGATGGGCAGGTCCTACATCTGAGTGGCAAGCTCTCCGTAGGTATCCGCTATCGGTTAATGCATAGCATATCTGAATGAAATAAGAACTGGAAAAATCAATCAGGAAAGTCAAAGTAATTTCTATGAATGTTTTAGAAGTACTAGTGAACTATTCCAAATTCAATATTCTATAAACGAAAATCAAAAAGCAAGCCAGGAGACTTATGTAGGATAGCTCAAAATACTAATCTTAGATTGAGGATAAGAGTAGAATGATAATCAATGGATTTAGAACAAATATAATGAGCTGAAGCTGGGATAGTACAAGGGGCTTTTAAAATATTGTTAGAAATTATTTTAAAAGCCCCTTATCAATTTGTTCATATTCTATTTCAATCTACTATATTTCCAAGCTTGATTATCATGAGGTAATGGCTGAAAGCGGTCTAGGGATAGGAGTGATTTTAGAGATGAGAATCGTCAAAGAAAGGAATAGGGAGATTGTGGCTCTAGGAATAGGGGATAGTGAGATGAAATAAAAGCTAACAATTCAATTTCTAACCAGCTAACCATTTAATCTTGCTGCAAATAGGTATCGAATAAGTCCCGTAAGTCTTAGACATTTTTTAGAAACTGATGATAAGCTCTTCCAATCCAAAAATAGGGAGGGTTTTTCAAACTAAAATTTGAATCCATACTTGGTTTCTAAATTATATTTAATATATTCACACTACTAAAAATCAGCCAATTATAACTATTATTATACTAAAATTTTCATAAATAAAGATATAGAAAAGTTATTAGTTTATAGGAAATAAATCAAAAAAGCGTATATCTATAATCAATATAATAAACATATGCTAAAAAATTCTCTAAAAATCAAGATTTTTGGATGATTAGATGGTAAATTCGGGGGGGGGGGGTATGGTATAATTATTACTAGACTGTACACTGGGTGCAGTGGGTTAAATAGTTCTATCAATACTATTTAATATCATGTGAGTTTGAAGATGATAAGGCTATTTTTGTTTTCAAAACAACTTACAAAAAAGGAGAAAAATTTCATGGACTTTGGAAAATATAACAAAGAAAAGGTTTTCCGATATTCGATTCGAAAATATCACTTTGGTGCTGCCAGTGTCGCGGTTGCGGCATTGATGTTCTTTGCTAACGGGGCAGTAGCAGCGCATGAACCCATTACTCCAGCTACGGCAAGTGATGTCGTTACGGCAGGTTCTGATGGCAATGCAGATGGAAATCCGGCGTCCTCGGATGAGGGAGACTCGAACAAGGTTTCAACTGACCAGCCAGCTGAACTCAAAGCAGCTGATGAGGTGAAAACGCAAGAAGCGCCAGCTGAGGAAACCAATCAAGGGCAAGCAGGAGCTGAGTCTAACTCTGCTCAGTCCGAGACAAATCCAGCTAACCAAGAACCTTCTCAAGCAGGAGAAGTAAAAGAGCAAGAAGAGCCGACCGTCGCTGATACGACAGCAGCCAAATCAATTCAAGGTAATCTGCAAGCTTTGTTGGCAAAACTAACGCTTAGCTCAATGCAGGAACTCCATGCTGAAGTGGAAGCGCGTTTAGCAGCAGCTAAGGCAGTTTTGGAAGATCCAAAAGCGACGCAAGCGCAGGTTGATGAGCAAGCAAGACTGATGGCTGAGCTTATGAGTCGTGTCAATCAAACCTTGACACCTAGCCTAGAAACTCCAACAATCTTGGAAAGGGCTGGTCTGACATCTACAAGTCTGACACCTACTGGACTTGCTACTCCAGAGGGAGCTACGACTGCGCAAACAAGTGGAGGAAAAGGTCGTAGAAGAACTTTGAGCGAGCCTACATCAGATGAAAATCAAGTTAGGCCATCTGCTGGAGGAGACTCAACAGGTTCTGGAGCTGGCTCTCAAGCTACTCCACAGACGCTCCCAACCTACACAAATACAGAAGGTGAAAATGGTGTTTATGACCTAAAAGATGAATTAGAGTTCATCACTGAGCAACTCCGAGCTAATGGAGCATCGGCAGATAAAATCCAAGCAGCCAAGGCAGCCGTTGATAAGTTCAATGAAGCCTTTTCTAAAGGCGACACCATCAGTCAATCAGATTTTGATGCGGCCTTAGCAGACCTGAAAAAATCACGTGAACTGATTGAAGGAGTCCTTGCTGAAAATGAAGCAAATGCAGGAGTGGTAACAGGACCTGCAACCCCAAGCGAAAACAATGTAATCATCCAACCGCGCACCAACGCCACAGGATGGTCAGGTTTCCGCTCGATGTCAGCAGGCGCACCAACTCGTACGAAACGTGCGGCTGGGCAGGATAGAGCGGCAGTTGGTATCGAGAATGCTGACTTTGATACGAAAACAGGTTATTTCTTTGAAAGTGGACAAAATAACTCACCATATCCTAAATACACCTATGTGTTTGCTTCAAACGGAGGGGTTATTCGTCGTTTCTATGAAGGAAGTTCAATTAAGGAAACCTATAACAATTATCACGTTGAAACCATACCGACTGCTACAGGTATCAAATGGAAGATTTCAATCAATGGTGAACATAAAAATCTCCATACCCATAAGATGTTCTTTACACTTCCGCAAGGTCAAGAACTAAAAAGTGGTAGTGTTGTAACGCAAGTTACGAATGGTAGCGGCTACTCAACTCGTCAAAGAGGTAAAATCGAACCAGGGAAAGATGAAATTTTATCAGCACTAGACAATGCCTTTACCGACTTGCCTGAGGGAAATCCTTTTAGAGGTGCAGGGTTTATCAATGCGAGAAAAGGAAATAAAAACCAGACTAATGCAACGCTTACTGGATATGTAGGTTCTGCAGGGCGTTTCAAAGTACATAGCCTTTCTGAGCTAATCACAGAATCCATTTATCCTCCAACAGCTACTGGTGGTTTCTACAATCGTGATGGTATCGAACCAAGTGATAAACAAACATACTCTAACGAAAAAAGAAAGATTATAGACCGAGATGTTCGAGATGTCTATACTTTTGAAATTCGCCAAGAAGATCGAAACGAGTATACAATCGAGTTTGAAACAACTGGAAGTAGTAGCTTAAAAGATTTAAGTTATGCTGCAGGTTTGAAACGTGTAACGACAGACCAACGTCGCCTTGGAATTCAACTCTTTGCAAAAACGGATGCTGAAACATTAAAAGCAGACAAATATGGTATGCGAGGGAGAGGAAATGGGTATTTCCTAGTTGAAAAGGGGCGCTATACTTATGTAGATGCTGGTGTTGATAAATCTAATACTTTGTATTATGGAAATACTTATGCAGATGACCGAGCGAAAACGGATTTGACCTATGCAAAAGGTGTAATTACCAGTCAGGGAGCTTTCGGTAGGGATCATCAGATTGATGCTGGATACTATATCGCTGTAAATGGCTATTCTGATATTGAGAAGGCTAAGTTTGATATGAATAGGGATGCTGGTGGCTCAGGTGTTCAGTACAGTTGGATTATTGAAGGACATGAAATAACAAATAAAACGCAAGCAGCGGAAACGATTGCCAATAACGCGGGGGTGCATACCTACAAACTCCGTGCCCTCTTTGGTTCGGATAATAGTGCTAATGAAATTCCGCTAACCTTTATTGTTAAACCAGATAAGCCGAACATTGTTACAGATTTGAGTCGAAAAGTAGGAACGACAACAGATATCGTAGTAAACAATATCAATAAAGACCTAAATGTAGAACTGTATAAAAAAGGGGAAAACGGACAAGCGGATACCCTTGTGAAAGCTATGAAATCTACAGCAAATGGTCAAATTACCTTCACAAATGTAGATTTAGAAACTGGTAAATACTATGTGAAACAAGGTACAAAAAATGGTTGGCTAGATCGTAACAATGTCTTACAAGATGGTATAGAATCGGATAACTCTGATGAAAAAGCAGCAACAGATGGTGTCCCACCTAAAGTTAGAATTGTAAATGGAAGTGAACTTCCTGAAGCGAGAAATGATGCAAATCCGGTTTTATATGAAGTAGTTCAAGGACAACCATTTAGACCACAGCTTGAAGCGTGGGATAATACAGGAAATCTTACTAAATTTAGAATTAGTAACCTTCCAACAGGAGTGACGGCTACTAATGCGAATGATTCATTCAGACAAAATAATAATGCTACTAAATCTAACACATTCGGTCCGGTGACATTTACGGGTAATGTCCCTAATAATATGACTACTGGAACGTATACATCAACGATAACTGTTAGTGATGGTTCAACTGGGGATAAACAATACTTCTTCAAATATCGTGTGATTGCTCGCGATAACGAAGCACCAACAGTCACGATGAATGGTAAGGCATTGACTGAAAATGCTGCTGATAATCGTTTTGTGCTTTATCGTGGAGCAACATTCAATCCTACATTTACTGTTAGCGATAATTCTGGTACAGTATCGTCATTCAAGATGAGTGGAGGACCTGCTGGAGTATGGTTTAATAAAAACGGAAATAGCGATGATGCTAAGACAAATCTTACAAGCGGAACATCTTATCAATTAACAGCTAATAATGTGGTTGATACTAACGCAGCTCTTGGGACAAATGAGGCAAGTGTTGTTGTAAGTGATGCCAACAATAATGCAAAAACATACAAATTCCAATATACAGTTGTAGATATTCAACCAAAAAATTCTCCTAAAGATGTTGCGGTTAATTCAACACTAGGAAAACCACAAGATTACTTAAAAGTGGTTGATAATAGCTCAGGAACTGAAGCGTCTAAGTATCTTCCGGATAATGTTACCTATTCTTGGAAAGAAGGAACAACAACTAAAGCGAATGATACAAAATTAGACACAGTAGGCACTGTTACTAAATACAAAGCAACAGTGAATATACCTAACAGTACGACTCCTGTTAAAAAGACAATTGATGGCAAGGCATATACGATCTATGCCCCAACAAGTGTGGGAACAGCTATTACATTTAATGTTCAAGACACGGTTGCACCGACAGTGAAATTAACAAATGCAACCTATAATAATACAGTTGAACCGTTAAAAACAGATGAAAATAGTTCGCCTCTGGTGACGATTTTCCGTGGGGCAAAATTAAGTATCCCGTTAACTTACTATGACAATGCAGCAACCGGTCGAGTAAATCTTAAGTATATTAGTGGTTTGCCAAACGGTGTAACATTTGGTGGAACAAATAATCAATTAACAGAAACTGGTAAAACAGAACAATCACCAGGAAATTACACATTATCAGGAAAAGTTGCAGCTGATGCAACTTTAGGTACACAAGTCATCACTTTTAAAGTCTCAGATGACCAAGCTGGTAATGTTGAGAGTGGAAATAAAGCAGAATTAAAATTCCGACTAAGAGTCTTGGATTTAGATTTTGAACAAGGACGTTCAGCGAAAGCTAATCAATCATCTATTACACTGCAAGCTGATCCAGGTCAGGAACTTGGAGATGCTAATAATTACTTAACGGTTAATGATGGAACAAATCGGCAAGACCAAGGTAATTTCCCAAGTGGTATGACATTCCGTATGATAAATGCTGCTGATAACTCAGTTATATCTAATGTGCCGACAGCACCAGGACGTCACGCAGTAAAAGCAAGAGCTTACTTCCCAGCAGGCTATGCAGGTACTAATGAAGTGAGTCCTGTAGTCCAAGGTAATACGGATACTGAACTGAACGGTCGCAGTTATATGGAAAAAACGATCTACTTTGACGTTAAACCAACAGCGCCTACAGTTACTGCTGAGGCTAATGGGGATGTAGTAGTAGCACAGACAAACCAACCAAACGTCAATACATTAAGTTTCACATATAGAGATAAAGATAACAATAAACAAACAGTGACAGCTACTAAGACTGGTAATACATGGGCATTGAATAACGCGCCTGCGGATGGTATGACAATAGACTCAACTTCTGGTGCGGTGACAATAAAAGACCGTCAAATAAAAGATGCTACAGAAGTTACAGCTAAGGTGGTAGCTCAAGATGTAGAAAGTACGGTTGCTACTGGGACTTCTTTAGCAGGTGAGAAAACTCGACCTACCTTTACTTTTAGTGATAAATATACAGCAGTTGTAGATGGAGAGCGTGTTGTTTATGTAACTCCGACAGAGGACTTATCAAATAGTTCTATAATTTTAGGAACTGTGAGAGATGATTCTAACAAGTTAAGAGAGGTTGTCTTATATCACGGTGACGGACGTAATACTAATCTGGACTTTGGTTTAAATTACAACAAAAAAGCTAGTGAAAATAATGTTGAGTTTAGTGCGCCATTTAACATTGAGATTACAGGAACACTTCCAAGAGAAAATCGTAATACAAGACGTATATGGAGTAACGGTGATAATATTGTAACTCGTTATGTTTATGCCAAAGATGCTGCAGATAATGAGTTTAAAAATAATACGGACAATAAACAAAATCCGAATCGTGTAGTCATCAAAGTATTGACGCAAGCAGCTAAGTATGAACCTACTATCAATGCACAAACACTTAAAAAAGATTTTACGGCAAACGATATTCGCGTAACCGATGAAGAATTTAATAAGATGAAATCAAACTTAACATTTTCTACAAATAGAGGAGATGTTAAAGTAGCATACAATTCTTCAGATATGACTATCACTATGAAAGAGAAGGGTGCTATTAAGCGTGAGGGTGATTCATATCATGTAGGAGCTACGATTACGTATCCAGATGGTTCAACTGAGGACATTAAAATACCAGTTGAAAATGCAGATAAGGTAGCCCCAACAGTTAAATTAACTAATAAAACAGATGAGAATAGAGTCGTAACATTAAATGCTAACGAATCTACTTCTCCAGTGGTGACTGTCTATCGTGGAGCTAATTTAAATCTACCATTAACATTCTTTGATAATGACTCAGATGGTAGAGTAAACCTCAAGTATGTAAATGGTTTACCAAGTGGAATTCAGTTTAATGGAAATAGTGATACATTAACAGAAACTGGAAAAACACAAGATTCAGTCGGAACGCATACTATCACAGGAAGAGTTCCAGCGAATGCACAATTAGGACTTAGAACTGTAACGCTTAAGGTGTCTGATGGAAGTAATGGAGTTGATTCAGGAAACCAAGCAGAAGTTAAATTCCGTCTGAAAGTAGTGGATTTAGATTTTGAATCATCTCGTTCTGAACGAGAAAATCAACCATCAATTACAGTAGCGGCAGCTGCAGGGCAAAGTCTTGAAGATGCGAATAATTATTTAACGGTTAACGATGGAACAAACCGTCAAGATAGCGGTAATTTCCCTAGAGGAATGACATTCCGTATGGTCAATGAAGCTGGAACAGTTATTACAAACTTGCCAGAGGCACCAGGACGTCATGTGGTGAAAGCAAGAGCCTACTTCCCAGCTGGATATGCAGGAACTGACGGCATTGGAACTGAAGTAGCAGGAAATGCCGATAGTGAGCTTAATGGACGACGTTACATTGAGAAAACAATTAACTTTGAAATTAAGCCAACTAAACCAGTAGTAAGTCCACAAGATAATGGTGATGTGCTTATTACGCATGAAAACCAACCTAATGTAAACCGTATTAGTGTAACTTATACACCACAAGAAGGAACAAATCCTAGCGAGCTAACATACACGGCTACGAAGAATGGTAATTCTTGGTCATTTGGATCAGTACCTGCGACACTGACAGTAAATCCAACAACAGGTGAGATTAAGCTTAAAGACCGTTTGGTAAAAGACGGTTCAACAGTAAAAGTTAAAGCTATAATAACACCAGCTACAGGTGGTCTAGAAAGTGATATAGCAACTGGAGTTGCTAAAGATGGAGACCATGTCTTCCCTACAGTTGACTTCCAAAATACGGAAACAGATGCTGATGGAAATCGTGTAGTATACATCACACCAACAGAAACAACTAATTTACCAGTCGCAACGTTTAAAGACAATTCTGGGAAATTAGTATCCGCTAATTTTGTTGGATATAATGGAGATCCTACTAATTTAAGCAATGTAAATCTTGATTTTTCTAATCGATTTGCTAAAGATAGCGCTGAGACACAACGTAATGCACCAATTACATTAAGTGTTACAGGCACGTTATCGAGAACAAATCCTGCTGATGGAAATAGATTGTGGACAGATGAAAGAACGATTGGGACTATTTATGCGGATGCAGAAGATGTAGCAGGAAATAGGCTACATGAATCTCCAGGAGCTAAAGACAATAATAAAACTAGCCCTACTCGTGTGCTACTTAAAGCAAGAACACAAGCAACTAAGTATACGCCGACGATAACAGCTCAACATCTTGAAAAAGATATTGCGTTAGATAATGCAACAGTGACTCAAGAAGAGTTTGAAGCTATGAAACAAAACCTTACATTCACTACTACAAAAGGGGATGTAAAAGTAGCCTATAATACTGCAAACATGACAATCACTATGGATAATGGTGGTGCTATCACACGTAATGCAGTTGATAATACTTACAGTATTGGCGCAAGTATTACATATCCAGATGGTTCTACTGAAGATATTCGAATCCCAGTAACTGCACCAGCGCAAAAAGAAATTTACGAACCAACAGCAGTCGAGAAAACAGTAGAAAAAGATAGCCAACCAACAGCTAAAGATAGCATAGCAAATGCGACAAGCTTACCAACAAACACAAGGTTTACATGGAAAGCAGGGACTTTAGACACATCAACACCAGGAGTCAAACAAGCGACAATAACGGTAGCATATCCAGATGGTTCAAGTGAAGATGTAGAGCGTGTTACAGTAAACGTTAAACCAAGTCAACCGGCAGTAACTCCTGCGGATAACGGTGATGTTACAGTAACTCCAGTGACTGAAGCAACTGTCGATAAACTAGAAGTAACTTACACTCCTGCAGATAACAATCAACTACAAGTTAGTGGAGAAGTAAGAAAAACTGCTCAAGCTGCTACAACCATTGTAGCTACTAAGGGTGCTGATAATCAATGGTCGATTACAAGTGGTCAAAAAGACGGCATTAGTATTGATGCAACTACTGGTGCAATCACACTGAAAGACGTAGCAGTAAAAGATCAAGCAAATGTTACAGCTAAAGTCGCAGCTCAAGGAATCGAAAGTGCTGAAACGACGAAACAAGCTGGAAATGGAGAACAGGCATCACCTGTTATCGGAGCTTCTTCGAAAATTGTAGAGGCTGAAAAAACGGTTGATATTCCTCTTGGATTATCAGATGCTGGGGTTGGTATTGATGAAGGGAATATTATTGTTACTGGTTTACCATCTGGTCTAATCTACGATGACGATACTCAATCAATTAAAGGAACGTTACACTCAGTTTCTCAAAATGATATTAAGGTAACTGTCTTAGACAAGAACGGTAATAAAGCAGACAAGACAATTACGATTACTGCTGTTAAACCTAAAGCTGTTTACGCTATCAAAGATGCAACTATTGAGAATGTTGCGAATGCAGCTAACTTTGTAGAAGTGCCTGAAGGGGTTACTTTAACTTCTGCAACATGGAAAAATGGCGAGCAACCAACCACAGCGACAGCAGGAACTACAAATAAAACTGTAGTAGTTAGTCTAAATGGTGTGAATACTGAACTGACTATCCCAGTAACGGTATATCCAGGGGTAACGCTTCGTAAGGTTAATAATCAAGAAGTGACTACCTACCATGAGGTTGTTAGTCAACCGTTGACATCAGCAGTATGGGGAACTGGAGGTAGAACGCAACCAGCTAAGCCGGATTTCTATGTAGCCTTTGAAGGTGATAAACCAGCAGGTACGACTATTGAATTTGAAGGTGGAATTCCTACAAATACAACAGCGGGAGATATAAGGCATAAAATAATTGTTACTTATCCAAATGGGGCTGGAACTGTAGAAAAAACAGTCACTTTCAGAACTTATGGTTACGAGGCCAATTATCCAACAGGAAAAGAGTACTTTGAAACAGAAGTAGGTAAAGCATTTAAAAATACAGATGCTAGATCTTATGTCAAATCAAGTACTAGCTTTGGAACTCCGTCAACAACTTTCTTCGGTTGGGGCGATGGTTTTGCTGCTTCTCCTGTAGCTAAAGTACAGACAACTGTAGGAGTACGAGAAGAAGAGGCTAATGTTCACTATGGAACTAAGGTTGAAAGTGAGCGTGGTGACGGAACGCATCATTATACAGATCAAAGAATCAAAGTTACTGTAGCAGTTAATCCAAAAGCACCAACACTTCAAGGTCAAGCAGGAACTAAACCAGCTGTTACGGTATCAAACTTACCAGAAACTTCTCAGTTAGCGACAGGATCAACTGTAAAAGTCCAACTTAAAGACGCTCAAGGCACTGTTGTCGCAGAAAAAGAAATTACAGCTGGAACAACAACAGTAACATTCGCGGCAGCTGACTACAAGAAAGACTTAGCATTAGGAGAGCAACTAAACGCTAATGTCCTTGTCTCTGGAACATACAAGAAAACAATTAGAAAAAATACAACAGAAGACACTGCTTATGAAGTATCTTCTGCTAAGAGTGATTCGGTAACTGTTAAAACGTATGCTGACTTCTACAGAAATCAAGTCACTTATCCAACGAATGCTGAAAAAGTGACTTATGGTAATACAGCAATCACCGATGGTAACTTTACAGATGCAGCCAAAGAGAGCTTTGCAGCTAAAATTAAAGAAGCGAATGCAAATAATAATAACTTACCTGCAAATGTAACTTATACTAAGGGAACTACGGATGATAAGACTAAAGTAGCTACGATTAACTTCCCAGATGATGGCTCTACTATTGACATTTCTCATACGCAAGTAGCCAAACCAACAGTGCCGACATTTACTAAGACGGCAGGAACTGAAGAAGATCCGAAATTAAGTGATGTGGATCGTACGATTTCTGGTACAGCGCTTGAGAGTGCTACGAAGGTTGTATTGACCTTACAAACTGGTAAAACTGTTGAAATTGACGCTAATAACGGAAAAGACCCAGCTACTCTTCAACCAGGTGAAGGTGCACTGAAAAATGGTGTCTGGACCTATAAACTTCCAGATAATACCTACTTACGTCAAACAGACCAATCTGCTGAAATAGGTTCTTCTACATTACCGGTGAAAGTGAAACAGATTGTCTTTGATGCAGAAAGTGATAATGCGGATATACGTGTAGCCAAAGAGCGTAATTTCGCAGGACGAACCATTACAGCAGCTAAGGGAAGTCAAACTCTGACTGACTTGAGAGCAGATGCTCGAAAAGGTATTAGCTACACTGAAAAGAATGTCGAAAAAGACTTCCCAAGTGACTTTACAGCTACATGGAAAGAACAACCTGACGTTGAAACAGTTGGAACAAGGAAGTATAAGGTTCAATTAACTGAAACTTCTGCAACTGGCACAAATAAAGTCGGCGAATACGATGTAACGATTACAGTGACAAATCCAGCACCAGCAGCGTTGACTTATGAGAATAAACAAAATGGTGAAACTGTTGTAACTATTCCAGAAGATGCAGACGAAGTAGTATTTACTGTTCCTACAACTGATACAAATGTAAATACAATAACTGTAAGTAAAGCGAATGGCTGGACAGCAGATGGTATTGAAAAACGTGGAAATACTTGGGTCTTCCCAGCGAACTCAGTACAAGGAAATCGTCAAGTAACAGCAGTTGCGACAGCGGGAAGTGGTGATACGAAGAGTGCGCAAACACCAACGTCGATTTCAGCGCCTGCACATACAGTGACGACTAAGACGATTACAAAAGTAATCGGTGAAAATCCTACGAATGCAGAGTTACTTGCGGCGGTAGATGTAGCTAACAAACAATCAGCTGCACTGAAAGAAGGAACACAATATCCAACTACAGTAGGTAGCCATACTCTTGACGTTGTTGTTACTTACGCAGATCAAAGTACAGAAAAAGTAACAGTTCCGTATGTGGTGAAACCAGCAGACAAGACAGCTCTAACGCAAGCGAATAATGCCTTAGGCAGCGAAATCACAAGTGCACCAGACACAGCTGACAAGCCAGCAAGCAAAGTGACTGCCTATAACGACGCTAAGCAAAAAGCAGAAGCAGCGAAGGAAGCAGCGGAAGCTGTAATAGCGGACGACAATGCGACACCAGCAGCCGTCCAAGCAGAGATTACGAAAGTAAACGCAGCCAAAGACGCGTTGAAGAAAGC
>NZ_VMMD01000030.1:0-66219 GCF_013277015.1 Streptococcus sp. 1032
TTACTTTGAGAAGTTACAACATTCGAAAAAGCAGTAAACATTTGCCTTGAGCTATTGACAAAAGTGAAAGAATCAGATAGAATAGTAAAGTATGTTTAGTAACTGATCACTTTATAGCCGGCTAAACGAATACAAAATCTATGAGGAGGTATTCATCGTGAAACGTACTTATCAACCAAGTAAACTTCGTCGTGCGCGCAAACACGGATTCCGTAACCGTATGTCAACTAAAAACGGTCGTCGCGTATTGGCAGCTCGTCGTCGTAAAGGACGCAAAGTTTTGGCTGCATAATCCAAACGAACCATAACAAAAATCAGTAGGAACTCGAGTCTACTGATTTTTATTTTTGTAAAAAAGTTCAAAAAGGCTTTATATTTTTGCTTAAATGGTGTATAATATTTCACATACTGTAAAAAATGGAGAATAATCATGAAGAAATCAAAAGTTATGCTTTTTGGAGCTATGGCTTTGACAGCAGGTCTAGCTCTAGCGGCATGTGGGTCTTCCCAATCTAGTAATGCTGAGAAAACCTACTCTTATGTATTTACTAGTAATCCTGATACCTTGGACTACATTACGTCAACACGTGGTTCCACTTCTAGTATTACGACCAACTTGATTGATGGCTTGTTAGAAAATGATAAGTATGGTAATCTCATTCCATCTATGGCTGAGTCATGGACGGTGTCAAAAGATGGTTTGACCTACACTTATAAAATCCGTCAGGGGGCGAAATGGTACACTTCAGAGGGCGAAGAGTATGCGGATGTAACGGCTCATGACTTTGTGACAGGTCTCAAGTATGCAGCTGATAAAAAGGCTGAAAACTTGTACTTGGTTCAAGACTCTATCAAGGGCCTCGCAGACTACGTTGAGGGGGAAACATCTGACTTTGAAACTGTTGGTGTTAAGGCAGTGGATGACTATACTCTTCAATATACTTTGAATAAGCCGGAATCTTACTGGAATTCTAAGACTACTGGGGGCATTTTGAGTCCTGTAAATGAAGCTTTTTTGAAATCTAAGGGAGATGACTTTGGAAGTGTAACACCATCCAGTATCTTGTCAAATGGTCCTTACTTGTTTAAATCTTTCTCATCAAAATCTTTGATTGAATTTGATAAAAACCCTAATTACTGGGATAAGGACAATGTGAAAATTGAGAAAGTGAAGCTCTCTTTCTTTGACGGTTCTGATCAAGATAGTTTAGCGAGAGGATTTTTGGAAGGGAACTACTCGGACGGTCGTATCTTCCCGACAAGTTCAGTGTTTAATCAGTTGAAAAAAGGGAATGAGGATAAAATCACCTACACACCACAAAACTCAATTACCTTCTATTATCTTTTTAACGTTAATCGTCAAAGCTACAAGCAGACCATGAAACAGTCTGATAAGGAAAAGACAGATTCACTTGCGGCCATGCAAAATAAAGATTTCCGTCAGGCTATCAACTTTGCCTTTGACCGTCATGCCTATGCGGCGCAGACAAATGGTGAAGATGGAGCAGACCGTATCTTACGTAACACGCTTATCCCAAGTGATTTTGTCCAAATCGGTGGTAAAAACTTTGGAGATGTTGTCAATGAAAAGATTATTAACTATGGTACAGAGTGGTCGAATATCAATTTGAATGATGCGCAACCTGCCTTTTTGAATCCTGAAAAAGCCAAGGCAGCATTTGCTAAAGCTAAAGAAACCTTGCAAGCAGAAGGCGTGACCTTCCCAATTCATTTGGATATGCCGGTTGACCAGACGGCCAAGTTAGATGTGCAACAAGCAAGTTCCTTTAAGCAGACAGTGGAAGAAACCCTTGGGTCGGACAATGTTGTGATTGACGTGATTCAACTTTCTCCAGACGAGAAGGATCAAGCTACATTCTTTGCAGATACAGCTGAACAAAAGGACTATGACATTGATATTTCAGGTTGGAGCGGAGATTACTCGGATCCGAAAACTTATCTTGATCTCTTGGATCCAGAGTCAGGTTCACAGCTTAACAACATTGGGTTGACTGCTGGAAAAGATAATGAAGTAAAAGAAAAAATTGGACTTTCTGCTTATAAGAAGTTACTAGATGAAGCAGATAAGGAAGTTGAAAATACTCAGGCTCGTTATGAAAAATTTGCTGAAGTCCAAGCTTGGTTGACTGACAGCGCCCTCTTCCTACCAGTTCAAAGTGGCGGAGCCAACCCAATCTTCCGTAAGACTGTACCGTTCACAGGAGCTTTCTCTTTCGTTGGTCATAAGGGAGATGCTGATAACTACAAATATGTTGAACTACAAAAAGAGCCGGTAACTGCGAAACAGTACCAAGAACTCTATGAAAAATGGCTGAAAGAAAAAGCTGAGTCAAATAAAAAAGCTCAGGAAGATTTAGCTAACCATATTCAATAATATTCCTAGTCATGCTTTTCAGTTAAGCATAGTGGCTGGATTCAGAAAAAGACCTTACTAGACGCTTTTGATTCTGGTAGGGCCTTTTCTTTATGTTTGATGCTCAATGAAAATCAAAGAGCAAACTAGGAAGCTAGCCGCAGGCTATACTTGAGTACGGCAAAGTGAAGCTGATATGGTTTGAAGAGATTTTCGAAGAGTATGAATCCAAAACATAGCAGATTGAAGCTAGACTAGTACATCATAACTACTAAAACATTTATATAAATCAATTAAAATTCATAAAACGGTATAAGCGATTATAAATAAAAAAATAGCAAATAGGGTAAATTTCTCCGCACTCTAAATAATAAAAAAAATTAGGTTAAAAGTGGACGGGGGGGGGGGATTTTATGCTATAATGTACGTGAATTCTTATCGCCTAAAACGAAAATATCATAATAAAATATCATTATCATTTATCGGATTTTTGAATAAGAAGAAATAAAAATAAAAAATGGAGATCAAATAATGAAGTACAAGAGAACTCAGAAACGCTCTAAGCAGATGTGGCAGCGTGTGGAAAAATTTTCGATTAGAAAGTTTAGCTTTGGAGCAGCGTCGTGTTTGATTGGGGCTATTACTGTACTTGGTCCATCATCTCAAATAGCTAGTGCGGACGGGATAACATTCTATGAAGCTAATGGTGATAAAGTGACCGCTTATGCTCATGGAGAAAGTGTGTATAAACTTAGAGGTACTTCAACAAGTATTTATAATGCATTCCGCATGGACGTTGATACTTCCAAGTATACAAAAGAAAATCCAGTCATTACGGTTACATTAAGGTATAACGCTCCAGATAACCCGAATGAAAAAGCTCCGATATTCTGGAGTGGACGACCATTCCATTGGTTCACTGTGCCAGAAGGAACAGAAGAATTAGGAAATAACTATGGACTTACACTAACAAATGGTAGTGGAGTTACTAATAATTATACAAATTGGAGTAGTTGGGAAAGTAATTCACGTTTTATTCATAGTAAATATAAAGGTAACCCAGATGCTTGGGAAAGATTTAATGAAACTACTGGAGAAACGTTAAGAAAAACACCTTTTGTAAGTTTAAATAGTGAATTTAATAAGTTTTTAGGAGATTATAATAATCGTTGGTATGATAATAGTAATATGCCTACTCAAAAAATTATGAATGACCTTCGTACTCAGAGTCGCAGTATTTACGTTGACTGGGAAAAAAGAGCAGCTGGAACTGTAACGGTTACTTATACTACTAAGGTAAAAGATCCTGTAAATACTAAAGAATTAACGATTGGTATGGGGATCTATCAAGAATTAAATAAACAACAATATGCTCGTGTTGAAACTATAAAACTACCAGTATTGTATAAATTAAATGAACTTTTTGAACCAAAGGTGCCAGAACGTACAGGAGTAGTAGATAAAACAAAACTTACAAATGATGAAGTAACAACAATTAAAGAAAAAATTTGGACAACAAATAACAATAATGAAAGTGAGCTTTTATCTACTAATAAATCGTTTAAAGATAATCTAAAAAACGATAAAGATTCAATTAGTATTGATGAAAAAACTGGTAATGCAACGATTACTTATAAGGATGGTAGTACTGATACTATTGAAGGTTCTAAGTTGATTTATGAAAAACCAAAACCAGCCAAAACTGAGACTCTAAAAAAAGTTACGCATGGATGGCTTACGTACTACATTAATCCTGTAGAAGTGGAAAGATATGATAAAATAAGTGAAGAAGACAAAGCTCGAGCCTTAGATAGCTTTGTAAGTGCCAATTTAACGGAAGGTGGTCTGAATTACTACAAAAGTCATAAAGAAGTACGTAAGAGTGATCTTAAATCTGGGGTTGACCTTAGCTTGGTGGCGAAGCCTGCTAGACTTGCCTTCAATGGAAAAGATGATTTAGATATTATACGAACAGGACTTGTACGTACCCTAGGTACTGTACCTAAAGAACACCTATTTAGGCAAAAGCAACAACCTGCATTTGATGTTAACGCTGCACGTACTGAAGCAAATACGGTAATTGATTCATTAGATAATCTATATCCAAGTGAAAAAGAAGGATATAAAAATCAAATTAAAGGAAAAAATACTCGAGAAGAGATTGAAAGAGTTCTGAATGAAGCCCAATCAAAAGCTAATGAAAATGCTGTAGAATTAGCTAAAATGAAAAAAGATGCTAATGATAAGATCAATGCGCTAGGTTACCTAACAAAAGAAGAAAAAGATGCTGCAATTAACAAGATTAATTCTGCAACGATTAAACAAAATGATGCGGCTGTTGATAAAGCAGTCGGGACTAATAATCTAGATACTGACGCTAATCGCGAAGAGACAAAAGCTCGTTTAGATAGCGTTGTAGCAGACTTGGTAGCAACAAATTTAACAAGAGTTAGAGATGAAGCAATTAAAAATATTAACAAAATTTCAGATGAGAACTTACCAAAAGCTGAAAAAGATAAGTATATAGAGGACATAAAGAAAGCAAATGACGAGGAAACTATCTTAAATCTTGTAAAAAAAGCGCAAAAAAAAGCGTCAGATGCAGAAGCTGCTCGTAGAAAAGCAGAAGCCGATAAAGTTCGTCAGCAATATAAGGATATGATTGCTAATATTCCAGGTTTAACTGATGACGAGAAAAAACAATACGATGATGCAATCGATAAAGCAACTAGTACCGATGAAATGGCTGCTATCGTTGACTTTGCTAAATTATCAGGTGAACGTAAAAAAGCTGTAGCTGAATTAGAAAAACTACAATACTTAAATAATAATCAAAAACAATCATTTAAAGAACGAGTAGAAAACAGCGCTAATAAAGAAGATATAGAAAATTATGTTTCACAAGCTAGACAATTAAATAGTAAAATGAAACAACTTCATGACTTAGCTGAAAAAGCAAAAACAATTAAACCAACGGTTAAATATACATCGGCTGCAACAGAGAAACAAACAGCCTTTGATAATGCGTTAGAAAAAGCAGAAAGTGTGCTAAATAAAGAAAATGGTGCTGATAAAACTATTACAACTGTGGGCAATTTATTTACTGCATTAGAGACAGCGATTAATAATTTACAACCTAATGGTGAAAAAGTAAAAGTTAATGCCGATAAATCAGCCTTACAAGCAGAGTATGATAAAAAGGATTCGGTTAAAAACTCACCAGCGTACACTAAAGAAAAAGATGAAGCGAAAAAACAAGCTTATGATAATGCATTAATAAAAGCTAAAAAAATATTAGATAATACTGATGCTACACAAGATGCAGTAGATAAAGCGTTAGAAGATTTAGAATCAGCTCGTTCATCACTAACAGGTAAGGCGGATGAATTTGAATTAACGAAGAAAGATGACAAACCAGTACTTATTTCTGTTAATCCAGTTGTAGGAGCGACTAATTTATCTTCAGAAGATAAAAAGTTAGTTCAAGATAAGATAAACGGAATACCGACTGGAGCAATAGTAATCTATAAACCAATAGTAGCAAAAGCTGATAAAAAATACGTACCAGTAAAAGTTACACACGAAAATATTTCAAAAGAAATTGAAATTGAAGTGGTTCAATCTGAAGCAGCGAAATCTCCACTAAATGATCCAGAAAAAGTAAAAGTTAATAATGTTGATAATTTATCAGATGATGAAAAAGAAGCAGTAAAAGCAGCAGTTAAGAAAGCAAATCCAAACTTAAACGACAAAGATATTTCAGTAGATGAAAAAGGAAAAGTAACAGTAACATATCCAGATACATCAACAAACACGTTGGAAGCAAACAAAACTGTAGAAGCTAAAACAGAGTTAGACAAAGCAAAAGAGCAAGCGAAAGCAGACTTAACGGCTGCAGCTAACAAAGAACAAGCAGAAATCGAAGCAGACAAGACCTTAACAGAAGATCAGAAGAAAGCTGAAAAAGCAAAAGTCGATGAAGCTAAGAAAGCTGCAGAGTCTAACATCGATAAAGCTGGAACAACTGACGAAGTAGCGAAAGCAACAGAAGACGGTAAGAAAGCAATCGATGCAGTACACAAAACAGAGTTAGATAAAGCTAAAGAACAAGCGAAATCAGACTTAACAGAAGCAGCTAACAAAGAAAAATCAGAAATCGAAGCAGACAAGACCTTAACAGAAGATCAGAAGAAAGCTGAAAAAGCGAAAGTCGATGAAGCTAAGAAAGCTGCAGAGTCTAACATCGATAAAGCTGGAACAACTGACGAAGTAGCGAAAGCAACAGAAGACGGTAAGAAAGCAATCGATGAAGTGCACCAAACAGAGTTAGACAAAGCTAAAGAACAAGCGAAATCAGACTTAACGGCTGCAGCTAACAAAGAACAAGCAGAAATCGAAGCAGACAAGACCTTAACAGAAGATCAGAAGAAAGCTGAAAAAGCAAAAGTCGATGAAGCTAAGAAAGCTGCAGAGTCTAACATCGATAAAGCTGGAACAACTGACGAAGTAGCGAAAGCAACAGAAGACGGTAAGAAAGCAATCGATGCAGTGCACAAAACAGAGTTAGACAAAGCAAAAGAGCAAGCGAAAGCGGACTTAACAGAAGCAGCTAACAAAGAACAAGCAGAAATCGAAGCAGACAAGACCTTAACAGAAGATCAAAAGAAAGCTGAAAAAGATAAAGTTGATAAA
Source organism: Streptococcus sp. 1032 (assembly GCF_013277015.1). Taxonomy (NCBI): domain Bacteria; kingdom Bacillati; phylum Bacillota; class Bacilli; order Lactobacillales; family Streptococcaceae; genus Streptococcus; species Streptococcus sp. 1032. Next base: position 7,067 of record NZ_VMMD01000030.1, read on the forward strand.
GCTAAGAAAGCTGCAGAGTCTAACATCGATAAAGCTGGAACAACTGACGAAGTAGCGAAAGCAACAGAAGCAGGTAAGAAAGTAATTGATGCTGTTCATAAAACTAATGCTGAGCAAGCAACTCCAAATGTAAAAGATTCAGTAACTGAAGCAGGAGGAGTTCCAGTAAGTGTTGACCCATCTAACGCTCCTAAAGTAGCAGAAGCAGATAAAAAAGCAATTACAGAAGCTGTAGTAGTACCAGAAGGACAACCACAACCGACAGACAAACAAGTCAAAGATGACGGAAAAATTGTGAATGGAACAGGAGCAAATGAAGGTAAGAAAGTAGTTGTAGTAGAAGTTACTTATGGTGACGGATCAAAAGATGAAATCGAAGTACCTGTAAGAAAAGCAACTGATCAGGAAAAAGCAAAAGCTGACCTAACAAAAGCTGCAGATGCTGAAAAAGCTGAAATTGATGAAGACAATGCATTATCTAAAAAAGAAAAAGAAGCATTGAAGAAACAAGTTGATGAACTGAAAGCCAAACACGAAGAAAAGATCAATAATGCAACTTCGCCAGAAGCTATAGCGTCAGCCACAGAAAAAGGTAGACAAGAAATTGCTGCTGTTCATACTCCACAAGATATTACAGAAACAGCTAAGAGAAAGTTAACTCCACCAAAAGAAAGAGTTAAGGTCACAGATATCAATCATTTGACAGATGAAGAGAAAGAAGCTGTTAAAAAAGCGATTGTGGCGACTAACCTTTCATTAGAAGAATCTGAAATCTATGTGAGTGATAAGGGAGATGTAGCTTCTCCTAAAGGTTACTTGGAAGCAGAAAAAGTTGTTGTTCAAGCATTAAACAAACCAGCGACACCAGTTGTAGTGGCTGATCCAAATCATTTAACAAATGATGAAAAGGAAAAAGTGAAAGAAGCTGTAGCCAACGCAAATCCTGGTCTAAACAAAGATGATATTACAGTCGATGATAAAGGTAATGTAACAACTAAGAATGGTGATAAATTACTTGCAAAAGATGTAGTAACTCCAGCCCTGAACAAACCAACAACACCAGTTGTAGTTGGAAATCCTAATGCTTTAACAGAAAAAGAAAAAGAGGACATTAGGGATGCTGTCGCAGCTGCAAATCCAGGTTTAAACAAAGGTGATGTTACAGTAGATAACCAAGGAAATGTTAAAACTCCAAAAGGAAATCTACCAAAAGAAGATGTTGTCACAACAGTTTTAAATAAACCAAATAAACTTGTTGAAGTAGAAAATCCAAATAGCCTAACAGTTAAAGAAAAAGAAGCGGTTAAGAAAGCTATTGTAGAGGCAAATCCAGGTTTAACTGAAGATAAAGTCAAAGTCGATGATCAAGGAAATGTCACAACACCACAAGGTAACTTGCCAGCAAAAGATGTTGTAACTTCTACCTTGAAGAAACCAACAACCCCAGTTGAAGTTGTTAATCCATCTAAACTGACAGAACCAGAGAAATCTAAGATTGTAGAAGAGATTATTAAAAATAATCCTGATTTAGCGGATAAAAAAGATAAAATTAACGTTGATGATCAAGGCAATGTTGAAACACCAAAAGGTAATTTACCAGCAGAGGATGTAGTGACACCAGCTTTGAAAAAACCGACAAAACTTGTCCCTGTTAAAGATGTCCATAGCTTAACAGAAGCAGAAAAAGACGCTGTTAAGGATGCTGTTGTAGCTGCAAATCCAGGCTTAAACAAGGACGATGTCAAGGTTGATGGTCAAGGCAATGTTGAAACGCCAAGAGGTAATTTACTGGCAGGAGAAGTTGTAACTCCAGCCTTGAAGAAACCTGTTACACCTGTAGAAGTTAAAGATCCTAAAAACTTAACAGATGCAGAAAAAGACGCTGTTAAGGATGCTGTTGTAGCTGCAAATCCAGGCTTAAACAAGGATGATGTTAAGGTTGATGGTCAAGGTAATGTTGAAACACCACAAGGTAATTTACCAGCAAAAGATGTAGTAACACCAGCTTTGAAGAAACCTGTCACACCTGTAGGAGTTAAAGATTCGAATAACTTAACAGACAAAGAAAAAGAAGATGTTAAGAAAGCTATTGTTGAAGCAAATCCAGGCTTAAACAAGGACGCTGTCAAGGTTGATGATCAAGGAAATGTTGAGACTCCAAACGGAAATCTACCAAAAGAAGATGTAGTAGTACAAACTGCCAAAGGGCAATCAACAAATGTCTTCAAGCCAGAGTTAGACTTACAAACTGCTTTAGTATCCGGAAAAGTAACTGTAGAAAAAGGTAAAGACTTAGCTGATGAAGAAATCCTAAAACAATTAGCACTAGCTGATGGAGTAACAGCGAAAGTTATTTCTAAACCAACTACAACTGAAACAGGAACTAAAGAAGCAGAAGTGGAAGTAACGCTAGCGGATGGTAACAAAGTAACTGTGAAAGTACCGGTTGAAGTAGTTGATTCCTTAGACACAGCTGATAAAGATAATGATCTTGCTAAGGCGAAAGAAGATGCTAAAAAACAAGTAGAAGAAGCTGCCAAAGCTAAAATCACTGAAATCAAGAAGGATACAGGTTTAACTGAAGAGCAAAAACAAAAAGCTGAAGAAGCAATCAATAAAGCTAAAGATGAAGCTAACAAAGCTATTGACGAAGCATCATCAGCAGGAACAGCTAAACAAATTGCGGATCAAGCAAAAGAAAATATTGGAAAATATGATCCAAAAGCTGATACAGAAGTTAAGAAACCAGATGTAACAAACCTTGATGAAGAAAAAGCGAAAGCAAAAGCTGAGATACTAGAAGAAGCTCAAAAACGCATTGACGAAATCAAGAACAATAAAGATTTATCAGACGAAGCGAAAGCCAAAGCTATCGAAGAAATCAATAAGGTCAAAGACAAAGCGATTGAAGACATCAACAAAGCTCAATCTAAAGATGAAATCAACGCGGCGAAAGAGGCTGGTATTCATAAGATAAATGAAGTTCAACCAGAGGGCTCTATTGCATCTAAATTCAATCCGAAAGTTCCTGAAAACAAAGTGGAAGTGGAAAATCCAGCAAAACTTTCAGATGAAGAAAGAGAACAAGTTCGTCAAAACATCGAAGGAGCTAACACATTCCCAGATGGAACAACAGTAGAAGTAAAACCAGATGGAACAGCTGTTATCACATATAAAGATGGTTCAAGTGATACAATTTCTAAAGATAAATTAGTAACGCCAGCTAACAAAGAGACAGGAACAATCGCGTCAAGAACCGAGCCAGTTATCCCAGGAAAAACACAAGTAGGAAATACTACGAAGTTAACACCAGAAGAACAGGCTGTGGTTAAAAAAGCGGTTGAAGAAGCGAACAACTTCCCAGCAGGAACTACAGTAGAAGTAAGACCTGATGGAACAGTAGTCATCACCTATCCAGATAAATCTGTAGATACAATAACAGGGGATAAACTTGTTGAAAAAGGAAGTAAACAAGAAACTCCAAAAGTTCAGACAGATGCAGAGAAGAACCCAGCGCAAGTTCCAGGAAACTTTGTACCTGTTGAAAATACTCACAACTTGACACAGACGGAGCAAGATACTGTAGCAGCTAAGGTCAAAGAAGCAAATCCAGCGGCGACAGATGTTAAGGTATCTAAAGATGGAACAGCAACGCTAACATATGGAGATGGTTCAGTAAACACAATTCCAGGAACCAGTCTAGTAGTAGCCAAAGATACTGACAATGAAGTTGCAACACAAGCCGCGCAAAACCCAGCTGTGGTACCAGCAACTACAGAAGTTGGAAATGCTCATAGCTTAACACCTGAGGAACAAGCTGCAGTAGCTACGAAAGTGAAACAAGCAAATCCGACTGCTACAGATGTTAAGGTATCTAAAGACGGAACAGCGACATTGACATACTCAGATGGTTCAGTCAATACAATTCCAGGCACCAGTCTAGTAGTTCAAAAAGAGGAAACTTCAACACAAGAGCAACCAACAATCGCAGAGAAGACAAAAGTAATCATCCCAGCTAACCCTACAAAAGTAGCAGAAGCTACAAGATTAACAGATGCAGAAAAAGAAGCTGTTAAAAAAGCTGTAGTAGATGCAAATGGATTCGGAAGCGATGTTAAAGTTGAAGTAGCTGGAGATGGCACAGCGACAATCGTCTTTAAAGATGGTTCAGCTATTACAATTCCAGGAAATCAATTGGTAGCACAAGATCCAAAAGCACAAGATAGCACTAAACCGACTGCTGAAAAATCAACTGTTAAAGCGCCTGCTCAAAGAGTAGATGTAAAAGATATAACTCATTTAACAGATGAAGAAAAAGAAAAAGTTAAGGTTGCTATTTTACAAGCAAATGGTTCAGCATTAGACGGAGCGACAATCAATGTAGCTGGAGATGGTACAGCAACAATCACATTCCCAGATGGTTCAGTAGTGACGATTCTAGGGAAAGATACAGTTCAACAATCTGCCAAAGGTAAATCTGTAACTCAAGAAGCTACACCAGAGTATAAGCCAGAAACTACACCAGGTGGAGATAATGGAGGCAATACTGGAAGCTCAGATGCTAATGCGAATGCAGGCGGTGGTAGCCAGGCAGGCGGACAAGCTAATACAGGTTCACAAAACCCAGCTCAATCACAAGCTTCTAAGCAATTAGCTACTGAAAAAGAATCAGCTAAAAAGGCCATTGAAAAAGCTGCCAAGGACAAGCAGGATGAAATCAAAGGCTCACCGCTTTCTGATAAAGAAAAAGCAGAACTTTTAGCAAGAGTGGAAGCAGAAAAACAAGCAGCTCTCAAAGAGATTGAAAATGCGAAAACTGTGGAAGATGTGAAGGAAGCAGAAACGATTGGAGTGCAAGCCATTGCCATGGTTACAGTTCCTAAGAGACCAGTGGCTCCTAATGCTGCTCCTCAGGCAACAAGTACACCGCAGGCAACTGCAGGAACAATGCAAGATGTTACCTACCAGTCACCTGCTGGCAAACAATTACCTAACACAGGTTCAGCATCAAGTGCAGCACTTGCTAGTCTTGGTCTAGTGGCGGCAACCAGTGGTTTTGCTTTGCTAGGAAGAAAGGCTAGACGTAGAAAATAGGACAGCTAGAAAATTCTATTCTCTACTTAAAGTTAGATTATAAGGGGGATTTTGAGAAGTCATCAATCCTAGTGATGGGTGAGCAAAGTAAGAACCCAAGATAATCACACACTTTAGCTGAAAAGGGATATTCTATCAATGTAACCAGTCTCTTCTGTCTCTAACAGTGGAATAGAAGATGGGCAATATCGGATAGAAAAGCTAGCAGAATAGCTCTCTATTGAAGAGAGGAGGGAAACCGAAAAATTGGGTGCCCCTCCTCTTTTTTGGTATAATAGAAGATAGAAAACGAGGTTAGAAGAGATGATTTTTGATACACATACACACTTGAATGTAGAAGAATTTGCGGGTCGTGAGGCAGAAGAAATTGCCTTGGCTGCTGAGATGGGTGTGACGCAGATGAATATTGTTGGTTTTGATCAACCGACGATTGAGCGTGCCTTGGAGCTGGTAGATGAGTATGACCAACTCTACGCGACTATTGGTTGGCACCCGACAGAAGCAGGGACTTACACGGAGGAAGTCGAGGCTTACTTGTTGGATAAGTTAAAACATCCCAAGGTTGTTGCCTTGGGTGAGATTGGCTTAGACTACCACTGGATGACAGCGCCAAAAGAGGTGCAGGAACAGGTTTTTCGCAGTCAGATCCAGCTATCTAAGGACTTGAATTTACCTTTTGTTGTCCATACCCGTGATGCGCTGGAAGATACCTATGAGATTATCAAGAGCGAGGGTGTTGGTCCTCGTGGTGGTATCATGCATTCTTTCTCAGGAACTCTTGAATGGGCAGAGAAGTTTGTCGCGCTTGGTATGACCATTTCCTTCTCAGGAGTGGTGACTTTTAAGAAGGCAACTGACATCCAAGAAGCAGCTAAAGAGTTACCTTTGGATAAGATTTTGGTGGAGACGGATGCTCCCTACTTGGCTCCTGTTCCTAAGCGTGGTCGCGAAAATAGAACAGCCTATACGCGCTATGTAGTGGACTTTATCGCTGACTTGCGTGGCATAACGGCAGAAGAACTGGCGGCAGCAACGACTGCAAATGCAGAGCGAATTTTTGGATTGGACAACAAGTGATGAAAGAAAAAATTTCCCAAGTCATCGTGGTCGAAGGTCGCGATGATACGGCCAATCTCAAACGTTACTTCGATGTAGAGACCTATGAGACACGAGGTTCTGCCATCAATGATCAGGATATAGAGCGGATTCAGCGCTTGCACCAACGTCATGGAGTCATTGTTTTTACAGACCCAGATTTTAATGGGGAGCGGATTCGCCGCATGATTATGACGGCCATTCCAACAGTCCAGCATGCCTTCCTCAAACGAGATGAAGCTGTTCCTAAGTCCAAAACCAAGGGACGTTCTCTGGGAATTGAGCATGCCAGCTATGAAGACCTGAAAACGGCTCTAGCTCAGGTGACAGAACAATTTGAACATGAGAGTCAGTTTGACATCAGTCGTAGCGACTTGATTCGCCTTGGTTTTCTAGCAGGAGCAGATAGCCGTAAGCGACGAGAATATCTAGGAGAGGCTCTCCGAATCGGCTATTCCAACGGCAAGCAACTCCTCAAACGCCTAGAGTTATTTGGGGTCACCTTGGCAGAAGTGGAAGAAGCTATGAAATCTTATGAGTAGGAAAGATGTAGCCGTTACAATTTTTTGAATTTCACAGTATTTTTCGAAGCAGGTAGAAGAGGAGGTGTCTGATGTTAATTGGTCAAAAAATTAAAGAGATTCGGATAGAAAAAGGAATTAGTCGTCCAGATTTTTGTGGAGATGAGCTAGAACTGACAGTTCGTCAACTGTCGCGAATTGAAAGTGGAGCTTCGCAACCGAGTTTGCCCAAGTTAGACTATATTGCTCGCCGGCTAGGAGTTCCAGCTTATAGCCTTATGCCGGATTTTTCAGCTCTTCCTCCTGCTTATTTAGAATTGAAATACCAGATTTTACGTGAACCAATCTATGGTAAAGAAGAGGAGTATGATAAGAAAGAAGCATGTTTGGAAGAGATAGAGGATTTATTTTATGAGCAACTTCCTAATGAGGAAAAAGTATGGTTTGAAGCTACTAGAGCAACGATAGATGTTATTCGAAGCGGACGACCAGAATATGGGGAAACCGTACTGGACGATTATTTTACAACAATTTACGATAAGGAATTGTTTTTGATAAATGAATTAGAAGTTATCAACTTATATTTTGCTATAGTGCTTACAAAGATAAAACAAGGTCAAAATCAGATTGAAGAAATTAACAGAATTCATTCGTTTTTAGTTCGTTTGACAAATCATGTAGAATTGATTGCACCAGAATATCTGTTTGCTTTAAGTAACACTTTGTTTTCGGGTCTAGCCTGTTTGGATAATTTGTCGTCTTATGATTCACTAGAATCTTATATCTTTAGCCTTAATCATATAATGGAAAAAACACAAGATTTCCAGAAGAAACCAATTATATTGATGTTGGAGTGGAAATTATCTCTAATAATAAACAATGATTATGTATCTGCCGAACAGTTCTATCAGAAATCGAAGCTATTTGCTGATATAATAGAAAATTCTTATTTAGTTACTATGTTGGAGAAACAATGGCAAGAAGATTTAAAAAAATATTTATAAATATCGTGAAGCAATGACAAAAATGTCCTTGTTCTCGCATCAAAACAGTTCTAAAGTTCGTTTTTAGAGCTGTTTTTTTAGATATGAGCCAAAAATAATATGAAATAGTTAGATTTTAAGGACATTGATGTCCTTTGAGTTTATTTAAAAATAATTTATAATCAATTAAAACGTGAAAGGAGATTACAGTATGAACTTTTTTAGTTTATTTTATTTAGTTACTTGGTGGTTTAAATAAAATTTAGTTATGTCTACTTAGTCTCAAAAAATTTATTCATAACATATAATAAATACAACTTGATAGACTAAATTAGAAAAATAAGGAGAGGATACCATGAGGTGTTGCTTTGAAAAGGTCTATGATCCATGACTTAGTTTTACTTGAATAGAAAATAGACAATATATAATAAATATTTATGATATAATAAAAAATAGAGGAGTATCAATATGAAACAAACAGTTAAAAAATTAGCCCTTGTAGCGAGTCTTGCAGCAACATTAGGTGGAGGAGTAGCAGTAGTATCGGCCGCGGTTAAGTATCCAGGCGGTGGTGTCTGGACGTATGGTTCGGCTAACGGAGGTGCTTACTCAAACTACTATCACCCCTCAAAATACCATAGTTCAACAGTTTCTAGCAGATGGAATAGTTCATCTGATAAGGGATATGCTGATGCAGGAGGAACATCTCGAGCTTGGATTCGTACTGCGTGGGGCGAGCAAGTAAGCTTTTATTATGATTATTAAAAATTATACACGAGAAAGTAAAAACATTTCTGGGTGAGTTGATAACAATGCTTTACTTGGTCATCTCTCTAGCAGGTGACCAAGTAACTTTTTGGAGGAAGTGATGAAACGTTTATTTATTTTGATTTCAATGGTATTGGTATCGCTTTATATGGTGATAAATTCCGTTGATCATCGAGAAGAGATTTTATTTGGTAACTATCCCTCTGTTGATGTGATGGGTACTGGGCTAGACCAATCAGTAGCTGATCGAGAAAAACTGACAGAGGCTTTGAGTCACTTGGCGGTAGAGCACAATAGTCTCATCGCTCGTCGGATTGTTGAGCCAAATGAAGCTGGAGAAACACGCTTTACCTATGCCACTTATGGTCAGGGAGAGCTTCCAGAAGGTTTGACCATTTCCTCCAAGGAGAGTGTAGAAACGAGTGATTTATTAGGGTCTTACTTGATTGTATCAGGAAGTTTGGATGGAGTGAGCTTACAGACCGCCCTGCAAGAACTTGGTTATAATGGTGTTGTCTCGAATAGAACAGAGGCATTTTCGATGGTCGTCCTCTTGTCTGCTACCCCAATGGGGCTACTGAGTCTAGCTATTTTTCTGCTGACTTTTATGAGTCTGACCCTGATTTATCGGATCAAGTCCCTTCGTCAGGCAGGGATTCGCTTAATCGCTGGTGAGAGCTTGTTTGGAGTGGCTCTCAGACCAGTATTAGAAGATATGAGACAGCTTATCTGCTCAGTGCTGGTATCCAGTCTTTTGGGATTGGGGATTCTCTGGTATCAAGGTGCCTTGTTTATGGCAACGGTGCAACTGGTCATCATTGCTCTTCTACTTTATGGATTGACCTTGGCCGGGATTTCTACCTTACTAAGTGTCGTCTATCTACTTGGTTTACAGGAAAATAGTCTGGTGGATCTATTGAAAGGGAAACTCCCTCTCAAACGTATGATGACATTGATGATGATGGGGCAACTCTTAGCTGTATTGGTGGTCGGTTCGAGTGCGACTACTCTCCTACCCCACTACCGTGAAATGCAGGAGATGGAGAAAGCTAGCGATAAATGGAGCCAGTCCTCAGACCGTTACCGTCTATCCTTTGGTTGGTCTAGTGCATTTGCCGATGAAGAAGGAATGCGTAAGGATAATCGTGAGTGGCAGACATTTACTGAAGAACGGTTAGCTAATACAGACTCTTTTTATATTATGAGCAATGTTGACAATTTCTCAGATGGAGCAGAAGTGGACTTAGATGGCAATCGTCTCAGTGACTACACACCGTCAGGGAATGTTATCTATGTCTCACCGCGCTATCTGATAGAAGAAAAGATTACCGTTTCTTCAGAGTTTATGGATAAGATGCAAAACTTGTCTGAGGGAGAGTTTGGGCTGATCTTGCCTGAGAGCTTGCGAGAGCAGTCTGCCTACTACCAAGGATTGTTTACAGATTACCTGCAAAGATTTTCATCTGAAAGTGTAGAGGCGACGAGTCAGAAACACTACCTTCCACAGTTAAGGCTAGCTTTTACAGAAACAGGACAGGAACGTTTCCTCTATAATGATGGGTACAAGACAACACGTCAGTACCTAAAAGATCCGATTATTGTAGTTCTAACGCCGCAAGCGACTGGAACAAGACCTGTTGCAGGGATGTTGTGGGGAACTACGGCTAATAGTGCCTTGAAACTAGATCGATATGGAGACAGCATTACCGCTCTAAAAGAGCAAGGTCTGTATCACAAGGTCTCTTACTTGGTAAAAAGCCAGCTATTTTTTGCCAAGGTACTAAATGACAAACGGGTGGAGTATTACTCTCTCCTTATTGGGACGATTTTGACCCTGTCTACGGCTATCTTGTTATTTGATTCCATGAATCTTCTCTATTTTGAGCAGTTTAGACGGGAGCTTATGATTAAACGTCTTTCTGGTATGACAATTTATGAGCTTCATGGCAAGTACTTACTGGCGCAAGGAGGAGTTCTCTTGCTTGGCCTAATCCTATCTAGTGTTTTGACAGGAGATAGCTTGATCAGCGCTTTAGTTGTAGCTTTGTTTACGCTTAACGCCCTCTTGATTTTAGTAAGGCAGGATAAAAAGGAAGAAGCTGGTAGCATGGCAGTATTGAAAGGAAAATAAGATGATTGATATTCAAGGATTGGAAAAGAAATTTAATGACCGAGCGATTTTCTCTGGTTTAAATCTCAAGCTGGAGAAGGGCAAGGTCTATGCCTTAATCGGAAAGAGTGGAAGCGGAAAGACGACGCTGCTGAATATCTTAGGCAAACTAGAAAAGATAGATGGAGGAAGGGTTCTCTATCAGGGGAAAGATTTAAAAACCATACCCACTCGTGAGTATTTTCGAGACCAGATGGGCTATCTCTTTCAAAATTTTGGCCTCTTAGAAAACCAATCAATCAAAGAGAATTTGGATTTGGGCTTTGTTGGTCAGAAAATCTCAAAAGTCGAGCGTTTGGAAAGGCAAGTGGAGGCTTTAGAAAAGGTTAATCTAGGATATTTGGATTTGGAACAAAAAATTTATACTTTATCTGGGGGAGAGGCCCAACGAGTTGCCCTTGCGAAGACTATTTTGAAAAATCCACCCTTGATTTTGGCAGATGAACCGACAGCAGCTCTTGATCCTGAAAATTCAGAGGAGGTTATGAATCTCTTGGTGGGCTTGAAAGATGAAAATCGAATGATCATCATTGCGACCCATAATCCCCTAGTCTGGAATAAGGCCGATGAAATTATTGATATGAGGGAGCTTGCTCATGTGTGAAAAAATCCGTATTCGCAGGGTATCTGATTATCCTAGTGCCAGAGGTGGTTTAGAAGATATTCTCATCATGGAAAACATGACCAATCATCTTCTTTTAGTTCAAATCCGAGTGAATGGCTATTTGCTTGATTTTGCTAGCATTGAAGGGCAAAGACAAAAGTATTATCGTTTGAAAAATTTACCTCAAACGGTTGAACTGACAGTGGATGATGTGGAGGAGGATGTAGATTTGACCCTACCTGAAAATCGAAGTTATCAAGAAGCTGATTTTTTCGAACGGATGTTTCGAGAGAAGCGCTAAGTCCCCCTTTAAAGATTTCCAAGACTATCTTTCTTCATGAGGAAAGATAGTTTTTTGGTATGATTTTCACCCCCAAAATACAAGGGGAATGTGTTACAATAGTAGTAACAGATATTAGAAAAGAGAATAGATGAGAATTGCAGATTATAGCGTGACCAAGGCAGTACTGGAGCGTCACGGTTTTACCTTTAAAAAGTCCTTCGGGCAAAATTTCCTGACGGATACTAATATCCTTCAAAAGATCGTGGATACGGCTGGAATTGATGACCAGGTTAATGTCATCGAAATTGGGCCAGGAATTGGTGCCTTGACGGAGTTTTTGGCTGAGCGTGCAGCTCAAGTTATGGCCTTTGAGATTGACCATCGTTTGGTACCGATTTTGGCAGATACCTTGCGTGATTTTGATAATGTGACTGTAGTCAACGAGGACATTCTCAAGGTTGACTTGGCGCAACATATCCAAAATTTTGAAAATCCTGACTTGCCAATCAAGGTAGTGGCTAACTTGCCATACTACATCACGACGCCTATTCTCATGCACTTGATTGAGAGTGGGATTCCTTTTAGTGAGTTTGTGGTTATGATGCAGAAAGAAGTGGCGGACCGCATTTCCGCTCAACCAAATACCAAGGCTTATGGTAGCTTGTCGATTGCGGTTCAGTATTACATGACTGCCAAGGTTGCCTTTATCGTGCCTCGTACGGTCTTTGTGCCAGCGCCAAATGTGGATTCAGCCATCTTGAAAATGGTGCGTCGTTCAGAGCCAGCCGTAGCAGTTGAAGACGAGAACTTCTTCTTTAAGGTTTCCAAGGCTAGTTTTACTCATCGCCGCAAGACCTTGTGGAATAACTTGACAGGTTACTTTGGCAAGACTGAAGAAGTCAAGGACAAGCTGACTAAGGCTTTGGACCAATTAGGCTTGTCACCAAGTGTGCGTGGGGAAGCTCTCAGCTTGGAAGAGTTTGCCAGTCTAGCAGATGCACTTAAAGGGCAAGGACTCTAAGATGCAGGGACAAATCATTAAAGCCTTGGCTGGGTTCTACTATGTGGAAAGTGATGGTCAGGTTTATCAAACACGGGCGCGTGGGAATTTCCGTAAAAAAGGCCATACCCCTTACGTTGGGGACTGGGTAGATTTCTCTGCCGAGGAAAATTCAGAGGGCTATATTCTTAAGATTCATGAACGCAAAAACAGCCTAGTCCGTCCGCCCATTGTCAATATTGACCAAGCTGTAGTAATCATGTCCGTCAAGGAACCTGATTTTAACAGCAATTTGCTGGATCGGTTCTTGGTTCTTTTGGAGCACAAGGGCATCCATCCCATCGTCTATATTTCCAAGATGGACCTACTGGAAGATAGAGGGGAACTGGATTTTTATGAACAGACTTATGGTGACATCGGCTATGAATTTGTGACCAGTAAAGAAGAACTTTTGCCTTTGTTAACAGGCAAGGTTACAGTCTTTATGGGGCAGACAGGTGTTGGTAAGTCAACCCTTCTCAATAAAATCGCACCAGATCTCAATCTTGAAACAGGAGAAATCTCAGACAGTCTGGGTCGTGGGCGCCACACTACTCGAGCTGTTAGTTTTTACAACCTTAATGGGGGCAAAATCGCGGATACACCAGGATTTTCATCCTTGGATTATGAAGTATCAACGGCGGAAGACCTCAATCAGGCCTTTCCAGAGATTGCTACTGTCAGTCGAGACTGCAAATTCCGCACTTGTACCCATACCCATGAGCCGTCTTGTGCTGTCAAGCCAGCTGTAGAAGAGGGTACCATTGCGTCCTTCCGTTTTGACAACTACCTGCAATTCCTTAGCGAAATTGAAAATCGCAGAGAAACCTATAAAAAAGTCAGCAAAAAAATTCCAAAATAAGGAGAAACCTATGTCTCAATACAAGATTGCTCCGTCAATTCTGGCAGCAGATTATGCCAACTTTGAACGTGAAATCAAACGCCTAGAAGCAACTGGGGCAGAATATGCACATATCGACATCATGGATGGTCATTTTGTACCGCAAATCAGTTTTGGTGCGGGTGTGGTCGAATCTCTTCGTCCTCATAGCAAGATGGTCTTTGACTGCCACTTGATGGTAGCTAATCCAGAGCATCATTTAGAGGATTTTGCGCGTGCAGGTGCGGATATCATCAGCATCCATGTGGAAGCAACACCTCATATTCATGGTGCCCTCCAAAAAATTCGTTCACTCGGTGTCAAGCCATCAGTTGTCATCAATCCTGGTACGCCTGTTGAAGCTATTAAGCACGTGCTTCACCTAGTTGACCAAGTTTTAGTCATGACAGTTAACCCTGGCTTCGGTGGTCAAGCCTTTCTGCCAGAAACCATGGATAAGGTCCGTGAGTTGGTTGCCTTTCGTGAGGAAAAAGGTTTGAAATTTGAGATTGAAGTTGATGGCGGGATTGATGATCAAACTATTGCCCAAGCCAAAGAAGCTGGTGCGACAGTTTTTGTAGCAGGTTCCTATGTCTTTAAGGGAGATGTCAATGAGCGAGTACAAACTCTCAGAAAACAACTGGACTAGGGTTGCCGTTTTTGCCGGTGGAGACCGCGGTCATTATCGGACGGACTTTGATAGTTTTGTCGGTGTGGATCGAGGCTCGCTCTGGGTCTTGGAAGAAAATTTGCCTCTCACTCTAGCAGTCGGAGATTTTGATTCTGTGACGGAAGAAGAGCGACAGGTGATTCAAAAACGTGCCCAGTATTTTGTCCAAGCGCGACCAGAAAAAGATGATACAGATTTGGAATTGGCTCTCTTGACTATCTTTAAGAACAATCCTCAGGCTCAGGTCACTATTTTCGGTGCTTTGGGTGGCCGTATTGACCATATGCTGGCCAATGTCTTTCTGCCTAGCAATCCCAAATTAGCACCCTATATGCGCCAGATAGAAATTGAGGATGGGCAAAACTTGATTGCCTATTGTCCGGAAGGGACCAGTCAGCTTGAACCCCGTTCAGACTATGACTACCTAGCCTTTATGCCAGTTCGGGATAGCCAGCTGACCATTCTCGGTGCCAAGTATGAGTTGACAGAGGAAAATTTTTTCTTTAAAAAAGTGTACGCTTCTAACGAATATATAGATAGGGAAGTGTCGGTGACTTGCCCAGATGGCTATGTGGTCGTGCTACATAGTAAGGACAGGAGGTAGGATGGAAAGTTTACTTGTTCTATTATTGATTGCCAACCTAGCTGGACTCTTTCTGATTTGGCAGAGGCAGTATAAGCAGGAAAAACATCTCAGCAAGAGCTTGGAGGATCAGGCAGATCACTTGTCAGACCAGTTGGATTACCGTTTTGAACAAGCCAGACAAGCCAGCCAGTTGGACCAAAAAGACTTGGAAGTAGCTGTCAGCGACCGTTTGCAAGAAGTGCGAATCGAATTGCACCAAGGTCTGACGCAAGTCCGTCAAGAAATGACAGAGAATCTCCTCCAAACCAGAGATAAGACAGACCAACGTCTCCAAGCCCTGCAGGAATCCAATGAGCAACGTTTGGAACAAATGCGCCAGACAGTCGAGGAAAAACTAGAAAAGACCTTACAGACACGCTTGCAGGCTTCCTTTGAGACAGTTTCCAAACAACTGGAGTCAGTCAATCGTGGCCTTGGAGAAATGCAGACAGTTGCCCGCGATGTCGGCGCCCTCAACAAGGTTCTCTCTGGAACCAAGACGCGAGGGATTCTGGGAGAATTGCAACTGGGGCAAATCATCGAAGACATCATGACCCCTGCTCAGTACGAACGAGAATACGCAACGGTTGAAAACTCTAGTGAACGAGTGGAGTATGCCATCAAGTTACCCGGACAAGGCGACCAGGAATATGTCTACTTACCGATTGACTCTAAGTTTCCACTGGCAGATTATTACCGCCTAGAAGAAGCCTATGAAGCAGGTGATAAGGATGAGATTGAACGCTGTCGCAAGTCACTCCTAGCAAGCGTCAAGCGCTTTGCCAAGGATATCAGGAACAAGTACATAGCACCACCTCGGACGACTAATTTTGGAGTTTTGTTTGTTCCGACAGAAGGTCTTTACTCAGAAATCGTCCGCAATCCTATCTTCTTTGATGATTTAAGACGGGAGGAGCAGATTATTGTCGCAGGTCCAAGTACCCTATCAGCCCTCCTCAATTCCCTATCAGTTGGCTTCAAAACTCTCAATATCCAAAAGAGTGCCGACCATATCAGCAAAACGCTTGCCAGCGTCAAGACCGAGTTTGGCAAGTTTGGTGGGATTTTGGTTAAGGCACAAAAACACCTCCAACATGCCTCTGGCAATATTGATGAATTATTAAACCGTCGCACCACAGCTATCGAGCGGACGCTCCGTCACATTGAGTTGTCAGAAGATGAGCCTACGCTTGAACTACTCCATTTCCAAGAAAATGAGGAAGAATATGAAGATTAGTCACATGAAAAAAGATGAGCTGTTTGAAGGCTTTTACCTAATCAAATCAGCTGACCTGAGGCAAACTCGAGCTGGGAAAAACTACCTAGCCTTTACCTTCCAAGATGATAGTGGCGAGATTGAAGGAAAACTCTGGGATGCCCAACCTCATAACATTGAGGCCTTTACCGCAGGTAAGGTTGTCCACATGAAAGGACGCCGAGAAGTTTATAACAATACCCCTCAAGTCAATCAAATTACTCTCCGCCTGCCTCAACCTGGTGAACCCAATGATCCGGCTGATTTCAAGGTCAAGTCGCCAGTTGATGTCAAGGAAATTCGTGACTATATGTCGCAAATGATTTTCAAAATCGAAAATCCTGTCTGGCAACGGATTGTCCGAAAGCTCTACACCAAGTATGATAAGGAATTTTACTCTTATCCAGCTGCCAAGACCAACCACCATGCCTTTGAAACGGGTTTGGCTTATCATACGGCAACCATGGTGCGCCTGGCCGATGCCATTAGCGAGGTCTATTCTCAGCTCAATAAGAGCCTGCTCTATGCGGGGATTATGTTGCATGACTTGGCTAAGGTCATTGAATTGACGGGACCAGACCAGACCGAGTACACAGTGCGAGGCAATCTTCTTGGACATATCGCTCTGATTGATAGTGAAATTACCAAGACAGTGATGGAACTCGGCATCGATGATACCAAGGAAGAAGTCGTTTTGCTTCGTCACGTCATTCTCAGTCACCACGGCTTACTTGAGTATGGAAGCCCAGTCCGTCCACGCATTATGGAGGCAGAGATTATCCATATGATTGACAATCTGGATGCTAGCATGATGATGATGTCAACAGCTCTGGCTTTGGTGGATAAAGGAGAGATGACCAATAAAATCTTCGCTATGGATAATCGTTCCTTCTATAAACCAGATTTAGATTAATAATTTAAGAAAAATGAGCATTTTTTAGGATAAGAATGTTCGTTTTTTTATGTGAATATGGTATAATAAGTAAAAGACAAAAATGAATACTCTTCGAAAATCTCTTCAAACTAGGGTAGTATCGCCTTGTCGTATGTATATATACATGTATATTACAGGGATTGTCGGTTCTATCGACAATCTCAAAACAGTGTTTTGAACCACCAGCGACCAGCTTTCTAGTTTGCTTTTTGATTTTTTGAATAAAAATGGAATAGGAAATAGAAATGAAATTAAGAAGAAGTGATCGGATGGTTGTCATTTCCAACTATTTGATTAATCATCCTTATAAACTAACTAGTCTCAATACTTTTGCTGAAAAGTATGAATCTGCTAAATCATCCATCTCAGAAGATATCGTGATTATCAAACGCGCCTTTGAAGAAATCGAAATTGGTCACATCCAGACAGTAACTGGTGCTGGCGGAGGTGTTATCTTTACACCGTCTATTTCGAGTCAGGATGCTAAGGAAATGGTTGAAGACTTGCGTGCCAAGTTGTCAGAAAGTGACCGTATCTTGCCAGGTGGTTACATCTACCTGTCCGATTTGCTTAGCACACCAGCCATCTTGAAAAATATTGGTCGCATTATTGCCAAGAGCTTTATGGACCAAAAAATTGATGCGGTTATGACAGTAGCGACTAAGGGTGTTCCACTTGCAAATGCAGTTGCCAATGTCCTCAATGTTCCCTTTGTTATTGTGCGCCGTGACTTGAAAATTACCGAAGGTTCAACAGTCAGCGTCAACTATGTTTCAGGTTCAAGTGGTGACCGCATTGAGAAAATGTTCCTTTCAAAACGTAGTCTCAAGGCAGGTAGCCGTGTCTTGATTGTGGATGACTTCTTGAAAGGTGGCGGAACGGTCAACGGGATGATTAGTCTCTTGCGTGAGTTTGATTCAGAATTAGCAGGTGTAGCCGTCTTTGCGGACAATGCTCAAGAAGAACGCGAAAAGCAGTTTGACTACAAGTCACTCTTGAAGGTAACCAATATTGATGTCAAGAACCAAGCCATCGATGTTGAGGTTGGTAATATCTTTGACGAAGATAAATAAGACATAGAACTAAAGGTTGGAACGATTGTCCCAGCCTTTCTTTGCAAATAGAATAGAAGGAAACTTATGAAAACACCATTTATCAATAAAGAAGACTTAGAAAAGATTGTTGACGAGTTCCCGACTCCCTTTCACTTGTATGATGAGAAGGGAATTCGTGAGAAGGCAAGAGCCGTCAACCAAGCCTTTTCGTGGAACAAGGGCTTTAAGGAATATTTTGCAGTTAAGGCTACTCCAACCCCAGCTATTTTAAAAATTCTTCAAGAGGAAGGTTGTGGAGTGGACTGCTCTAGTTATGTGGAGCTTTTGATGAGCCATAAACTGGATTTTCCAGGTTCTGAGATCATGTTCTCTTCAAACAATACGCCAGATAAGGAATATGCCTATGCGCGTGAATTGGGTGCGACCATTAACTTGGATGCATTTGAAGATATTGAACATCTGGAGCGTGCAGCAGGTATTCCAGAAATCATCTCTTGTCGTTACAATCCCGGAGGCGTTTTTGAACTGGGAACAGACATCATGGACAATCCTGGAGAAGCCAAGTTTGGCATGACCAAGGACCAGCTCTTTGA
Source organism: Streptococcus sp. 1032 (assembly GCF_013277015.1). Taxonomy (NCBI): domain Bacteria; kingdom Bacillati; phylum Bacillota; class Bacilli; order Lactobacillales; family Streptococcaceae; genus Streptococcus; species Streptococcus sp. 1032. Next base: position 25,636 of record NZ_VMMD01000030.1, read on the forward strand.
AGCTTTTGCCATCTTGGAGGAAAAAGGAGCTAAGACTTTTGGGATTCACTCCTTTCTAGCATCTAATACTGTGACTCATCTCTATTATCCAGAGTTGGCGCGTCAGCTCTTTGAATTGGCTGTTGAAATCAAGGAAAAGTTGGGCATTTCGCTAGACTTTATCAATCTTTCTGGCGGTATTGGTGTCAATTATCGTCCTGATCAGGAGCCAAATGATATTGCCTTGATTGGTGAGGGGGTTCGTAAGGTTTATGAAGAAGTTCTTACGCCAGCAGGTCTTGGTCAGGTCAAGATTTTCACCGAATTGGGTCGTTTTATGTTGGCACCTCACGGTGCTTTGGTCACAAGAGTCACTCATAAGAAGAAAACTTACCGTACCTATCTAGGTGTGGATGCATCAGCAGTCAACCTCATGCGTCCAGCTATGTACGGAGCCTACCACCATATTACTAACGTGACCCATCCAGATGGACCAGCTGAAGTGGTAGATGTGGTCGGCTCACTCTGCGAAAACAATGATAAATTTGCAGTGAATCGCGAACTGCCTCATACAGAAATCGGTGATTTGCTGGTCATTCATGATACAGGTGCCCACGGATTTTCAATGGGCTACCAGTACAACGCCAAACTTCGTTCTGCGGAAATCCTCTATACCGAAGAAGGCAAAGCCCGTCAAATCCGCCGTGCAGAGCGCCCTGAGGACTATTTTGCAACCCTGTATGGTTTTGATTTTGAAGAATAAAATGATAAGTAATTGAAAATGAAATTGAAAAACAGATTGCTTTCTAAAAAATAGGCAAAAATCTTGTTTTTCATTCAAGTCGTGATATAATAAAACTATAAAACGTTTTCAAGGAAGGTAACGATATGTCTGAAGAAACAATTGATTATGGACAAGTGACAGGAATGGTGCATTCGACAGAAAGCTTTGGGTCAGTAGATGGGCCTGGTATTCGCTTTATTGTCTTTTTGCAGGGCTGTCACATGCGTTGCCAGTATTGCCACAACCCGGACACTTGGGCTATGGAGTCCAATAAATCACGTGAACGGACGGTAGATGATGTTTTGACAGAGGCCTTGCGCTACCGCGGTTTCTGGGGAAATAAGGGCGGTATTACAGTCAGTGGAGGAGAAGCCCTCTTGCAGATTGATTTCCTGATTGCCCTCTTTACCAAGGCCAAAGAACACGGAATCCACTGTACCTTGGATACCTGTGCTCTTCCTTTCCGTAATAAACCACGTTACCTTGAGAAGTTTGACAAACTCATGGCCGTCACTGACTTGGTTCTCTTGGATATCAAGGAAATCAACGAAGAACAGCACAAGATTGTCACTAGCCAAACCAATAAAAACATCCTGGCCTGTGCCCAGTATCTATCAGATATTGGAAAACCTGTCTGGATTCGCCACGTGCTAGTTCCAGGCTTGACAGACAGAGATGATGACTTGATTGAACTTGGGAAGTTTGTCAAGACCCTTAAAAATGTTGATAAGTTTGAAATTCTGCCTTATCACACCATGGGAGAATTCAAATGGCGTGAATTGGGAATTCCATATTCACTCGAAGGGGTTAAACCACCAACAGCAGATCGCGTCAAGAACGCTAAACAACTCATGGATACCGAAAGTTACCAAGACTATATGAAACGTGTGCATGGATAAAAAAGAAGCCTGATGGGAACATCGGGCTTTTGATACTCAATGAAAATCAAAGAGCAAACTAGGAAGCTAGCCGCAGGCTGCTCAAAACATGGTTTTGAGGTTGTGGACAGAACTGACGAAGTTAGCTCAAAGCACTGTTTTGAGGTTGTGAATAGAACTGACGAAGTCAGTAACCATATATACGGCAAGGCGAAGCTGACGTGGTTTGAAGAGATTTTCGAAGAGTATGACTAGCAAAAAGACTTAGCAAACCAGCTAAGCCTTTTTCTTCTTATCTCGAACGTTGTTTTCCAGCGTTGCGATTTTTGTGTTTTTTCTTGCTTGTGATAGCAGTTGGTTGTTCAGGGGTAACGTCTTTTCGTCCACTTGGTGTAGAGAAAGCACTTGCTTTTGGTGGGTTCTTGGCCAGTTCTTCACGGACTTTTTTGCGAAGTTTTGGACGAACGATATAGTTGACGATAAACTGTTGGAGAATCATCATGAAACCACCGACAACCCAGTAAAGTGTGACACTGGCTGGTGAAATGAGGGAGAAGCCGGCAATCATGACTGGGCTCACGTAAGCCATTTTCTTGATTTGATCTCTTTGCGTTTCATCCTCTACTCCGTGAAGTGAAAGGAGTGATTGAAGATAGTAAAGGACACCAGCGCAGGCAGCTAAAATCATACTTGGAGAGCCTAGAGGAATGCCTAGGTAACTTGCTTGAGCAACCCCTTCAGTATGTTGGGCAGCAAAGTAAATTGCAGAGAAGAAAGGCATTTGAAGGAGGAGAGGGAAACATCCTACACCACCAAACATGCTGATGCCGTGCTCTTTTTGAGCAGCAAAGAGAGCTTGTTGGGCTTCGAGTTTTTCTTCTTGAGTAGTTGCTTCTTTGAGACGAGTTTGGTGTGGCTCAAGGACGTGCTTGAGGGCGTTCATCTTTTCAGAGTGAAGCGTTGCCTTCCATGATTGGTAGATACCAAGTGGCAAGATAATTAAGCGCACGATAATGGTTACGATGATGATAGCGACACCGAAGCCTAGACCTTGATTAGTAGCGAAGTACTTGATAGCTTCAGCCATAGGCGCTCCGATAGTATTCCAAATGACTCCTGTTGGCTGTCCTGTTGCTTTATCGACGCTAACACAGCCAGTCAAAACAAGCAACATAGCCACTCCCATAGCTGAGAGTGCAAAACGTTTAATAGATTTCACTGTTTTTATTCCTTCTTTAAAAATTATACCTTTCTATTCTACTGTTTTTTTACAAAATATACAATAGTTCTGGAGACCTAATTTGCGATTTTAAAGTCAGGGTAAGGAGGAAAGTTGCTCAGTTTGACATCTAAGTAGCTGACTTTTGAAAAAGGTGTGGGTCCTTTTCGGATTTCTTGGATAAATTTTGCCATGATAGCAGATGAGTCTGCTTGGGCTAAGATTTCCACTGTGCCATCGTCGTTATTCCATACTCGACCTGTGATGCCACCAATTTCAAGTGCCAAGCTGTAAACACCCCAACGAAAGCCGACTCCCTGTACCCTACCTTGGGCAATCATTCTAACCTTTTGCATACCAAACCCCTTTGATTGTGTTATAATATTTCTATGACTATTATAACCTCAAAAGCCAATTCTGTGGTAAAAAATGCCAAGAAATTACACCAAAAAAAATATCGCAAGTCTTCCTATTTGATTGAAGGCTGGCACTTGTTTGAAGAAGCTGTTCAAGCTGGAGTGACGATTGAGAAAATCTTTGCCCTAGAAAATTACCGAGATCAGTTAGCTGCCTTTCCGCAAACTGTCTGGGTGTCAGAGGATATTCTGCTAGATTTGGCGGATTCTCAGACTCCACAGGGAATCGTTGCCGTGGTTCAAAAAGAAGAAGTAGGACAAGCTGACTTTAGTCAGGGCAAGTTCTTATTTTTGGAAGATGTGCAAGATCCTGGTAATGTGGGAACGATCATTCGGACTGCGGATGCAGCAGGTTTTACTGGAGTAATTGTTTCAGAAAAGTCGGCAGATATATACAGTCTCAAGACCTTACGTTCTATGCAGGGCAGTCATTTCCATCTGCCTATTTACCGAATGTCTAGTCAAGCGCTTCTTAAGGAAACCAAAGAGGCAGGTATCCCAGTGCTGGCAACAACCCTATCTAAAGATTCTGTTGATTACAGAGAACTGCCTTCTATAGAAAATTTTGTACTAGTCATGGGAAATGAGGGGCAAGGAATTAGTCCCCTCATGGCTGAAAGTGCAGACCAGTTGGTCCACATTAGCATGAAGGGGCAGGCGGAGAGTTTGAATGTTGCGGTTGCGGCCGGTATTTTAATCTTCCATTTAAGCTAATTTTAACTTTTTTTGCTATAATCAAGGAAAGATGTTCATAGAAAAGGAGAAAAGGATGAATCACACTATTATACATGACCGTGCAGGTCTCAATCAATTTTACGCTAAAGTCTATGCCTTTGTTGGTCTGGGAATCGGACTATCTGCTTTGGTATCAGGCCTTATGTTGACGGTCTTTCAGTCTCAGTTGCTTTACTTTTTGATGCAGGGGCGTCTCTGGTTGACTATTGCTACTTTTGCGGAGTTGGCCTTGGTTTTCGTTGCCAGTAGTATGGCTTCAAAGAATAGTCCAGCGGCTCTTCCAGTATTTTTACTTTACTCAGTATTAAACGGCTTTACCCTTAGTTTTGTGGTGGCTTTCTATACTCCGGGTACAGTTTTATCTGCCTTTGTATCGAGCGCCCTTCTCTTCTTTGTCATGGCGGCAGTTGGTATCTTCACCAAGAAAGACTTGAGTGGCCTTGGTCGAGCAATGATGGCAGCTCTCATTGGTTTACTGATTGCTATGGTAGTCAATATTTTCTTGGCTAGCGGTTTCTTTGATTATATGATCAGCGTAGCCATGGTCTTGGTCTTCTCTGGGTTGATTGCTTGGGATAACCAAAAAATTCGCCTTGCCTATGAGCAATCACAAGGTCGTGTAGCGACAGGTTGGGTTGTGTCAATGGCTCTCAGTATCTATCTTGATTTTATCAATCTCTTCCTAAGTATTTTACGTATCTTCGGTCGTAATGACTAGAAGGTCCATGACATCAGTGTTCCAAGGAGCACTGATTTTTTATATTTTCTCTTTTCTTTTCTTGGAAATAGGTGTATAATGCTTTTAACTAATTTTTGAGGAGTAGCCTATGAAGAAAAGTTTTATCCACCAACAAGAAGAAATTTCCTTTGTCAAAAACACTTTTACCCAGTATTTGAAAGATAAGTTAGAAGTTGTAGAAGTTCAAGGTCCTATCTTGAGCAGGGTCGGCGACGGGATGCAGGACAACTTATCAGGTGTTGAGAATGCCGTATCGGTCAAGGTTCTCCAAATCCCTGATGCTACTTATGAAGTGGTGCACTCTCTTGCTAAATGGAAACGCCATACTTTGGCCCGTTTTGGTTTTGGTGAGGGAGAAGGTCTTTTTGTCCACATGAAGGCTCTTCGTCCAGACGAAGATTCGCTTGATGCGACCCACTCCGTTTATGTTGACCAGTGGGACTGGGAGAAGGTTATCCCAAATGGTAAACGCAATATCGCTTATCTAAAAGAAACAGTTGAGAAGATTTACAAGGCTATTCGTTTGACAGAGCTAGCTGTTGAAGCCCGCTATGACATCGAGTCAATCTTGCCAAAACAAATCACCTTTATCCACACAGAAGAGTTGGTAGAACGCTACCCAGACTTGACACCGAAAGAACGTGAAAATGCTATCTGTAAAGAATTTGGAGCCGTCTTTTTGATTGGTATCGGTGGCGAGTTGCCAGATGGTAAACCGCACGATGGACGTGCACCAGACTACGATGACTGGACAAGCGAGTCTGAAAATGGCTACAAGGGTCTAAATGGCGATATTCTTGTTTGGAATGAGTCTTTAGGTGGAGCCTTTGAGTTGTCTTCTATGGGGATTCGTGTAGATGAAGAAACGCTTCGCCGTCAGGTTGCCATCACAGGTGATGAAGACCGCTTAGAATTGGAATGGCACAAGGCTTTGTTGAACGGCCTATTCCCATTGACAATCGGTGGGGGAATTGGACAATCTCGGATGGCTATGTTTCTACTTCGCAAGAAACACATCGGAGAAGTGCAAACAAGTGTTTGGCCTCAAGAAGTCCGCGATACTTACGAAAATATTTTGTAGATAAGGATTTTAAAAGTTTCAAAATGATAAAAACGCATAATATCAGTTCAGTAAAGGTTGATGTTATGCGTTTTATTATAGACAGATTTTCTGAATTTTATCCTCGAATTTAGTACTAGCCAGCCTCTTCTTTCTCTTTTTGTCTATAATTTGGTATAATAAACGGTATGAAAATCGTATCAGGAATCTATGGGGGACGTCCCCTCAAGACACTAGAAGGCAAGACGACAAGACCTACTTCAGATAAGGTTAGGGGAGCTATTTTTAACATGATTGGTCCCTACTTTGAAGGGGGGCGAGTCTTGGACCTTTATGCAGGTAGTGGTGGTTTATCTATCGAGGCAGTATCGCGTGGCATGTCCAGCGCTGTTTTGGTGGAACGAGACCGTAAGGCTCAGGCTATCGTGGCTGAAAATATTCAGATGACCAAGGAAGTTGGAAAATTTCAACTCCTCAAGATGGATGCAGAAAGGGCATTGGAACAGGTATCTGGGGAATTCGATCTCATTTTCTTAGACCCTCCTTATGCCAAGGAACAAATCGTAGCAGATATTGAAAAAATGGCTGAGAGGGAGCTTTTTTCTGAAGATGTCATGGTCGTCTGTGAGACGGATAAAGCCGTTGAACTTCCAGAAGAAATTGCCTGCCTGGGCATCTGGAAGGAAAAAATTTATGGAATTAGTAAGGTGACAGTCTATGTCAGATAAGATTGGCTTATTCACAGGCTCATTTGATCCGATGACAAATGGGCATCTGGATATCATTGAACGGGCGAGCAGACTTTTTGATAAGCTCTATGTGGGTATTTTTTTTAATCCCCACAAACAAGGATTTCTCCCTATCGAAAATCGTAAACGAGGGCTAGAAACAGCTTTGAAACATTTGGAAAATGTTGAAGTTGTGTCTTCTCATGATGAATTGGTGGTTGATGTTGCGAAAAGACTGGGGGCTACTTGCCTAGTGAGAGGTTTGAGGAATGCGTCGGATTTGCAATATGAAGCCAGTTTTGATTACTACAACCATCAGCTGTCTCCTGATATAGAGACTATTTATTTACATAGCCGACCTGAACATCTCTATCTCAGTTCATCAGGTGTTAGAGAGCTATTGAAGTTTGGTCAGGATGTTGCTTGCTATGTTCCTGAGAGTATTTTGGAGGAAATAAGAAATGAAAAAAAAGATTAGATGGCCCTTATATGTCATTGCGGCCTTGATTGTGACCTTCTTGGCATTTGTAGTGCCTTTGCCCTACTATATAGAGGTTCCAGGTGGTTCGGAAGATATTCGCCAAGTCCTTAAAGTAAATGACAGAGAAGATCAGGCGGCTGGTGCCTATCACTTTGTTACGGTTGGTGTCCAGCATGCCACTTTAGCCCATATGGTTTATGCTTGGTTGACGCCTTTTACAGATATTCGTAGTGCCCAGGAGACCACAGGTGGAACTTCCGATGTTGAATTTATGCGGATCAATCAATTCTACATGCAAACATCGCAAAATATGGCCAAGTATCAAGGTCTAAAAACAGCTGGTAAGGATATCGAACTCAAGTATTTTGGGGTTTATGTCTTGAATGTGACGGATAATTCAACCTTTAAAGGGATTCTCAATATCTCTGATACGGTCACAGCAGTCAATGATCAGACCTTTGATAGTTCTAAAGACTTGATTGATTACGTCAGTTCTCAAAAATTAGGGGACTCCGTCAAGGTCACCTATGAAGAGGATGGGCAAACCAAGTCTGCAGAAGGAAAGATTATCAGCTTGGAAAATGGAAAAAATGGGATTGGAATCGGCTTGATTGATCGTACAGAGGTAATCAGCAATGTCCCAATTAGTTTTTCAACAGCTGGTATTGGCGGTCCAAGTGCTGGCCTCATGTTTAGTCTAGCTATCTATACTCAAATAGCTCACCCAGGTCTTCGTAATGGTCGTATTGTTGCCGGTACAGGTACCATTGACCGCGATGGCAATGTGGGGGATATTGGTGGTATTGACAAGAAAGTTGTAGCTTCGGCTAGAGCAGGTGCCGCTATTTTCTTTGCCCCTGATAACCCTGTTAGCGAAGAAGAACAAAAAGCACACCCGGATGCAAAAAACAACTACCAAACAGCCCTAGAAGCAGCCAAAACAATCAAGACAGATATGAAAATCGTGCCTGTTAAAACCCTACAAGATGCAATTGATTACTTGAAAAACAATCCCTAGTTTTTAAGTGAAGTTTCCAAACTAGCGCACAAACAGAGAAGATGGTATAATAGTCAAATGGTTCAATTATTATTCACTCTAAGCAGTCACATGCTCTTTATTTATGTGAGTTTTTACCTTTTAAAGAATCTTGTTAGATGGGAAAAGGTTTTAAAAGTGACAACTGAGAATACAGGAAAAGTTCGTTTACTAGTAGCCTTTTTCAGCATTGTCATGGGCTATATCATGAGTTCTTTCTTTATCGGCCTATATCAGTTGTGGCAAGAAGCGCTTAGAGGATTATTATAAAATCAAATGTAAAGGAAACGAGTATGGACAAAATTGTGGTTCAAGGTGGCGATAATCGTCTGGTAGGAAGTGTAACCATCGAAGGAGCAAAGAATGCAGTCTTGCCCTTGTTGGCAGCGACTATTCTAGCAAGTGAAGGAAAGACAGTCTTACAGAATGTACCGATCTTGTCGGATGTCTTTATTATGAATCAGGTAGTTGGTGGTTTGAATGCCAAGGTTGACTTTGATGAGGAAGCCCATCTTGTTGAGGTGGATGCTACTGGCGACATCACTGAGGAAGCCCCTTATAAGTATGTCAGCAAGATGCGCGCCTCCATCGTTGTATTAGGGCCAATCCTTGCCCGTGTAGGTCATGCCAAAGTATCCATGCCAGGTGGTTGTACGATTGGTAGTCGCCCTATCGATCTTCATTTGAAAGGTCTGGAAGCTATGGGGGCTAAGATTAGCCAGACTGCTGGTTATATCGAAGCCAAGGCTGATCGCTTACATGGTGCCCATATCTATATGGACTTTCCAAGTGTTGGTGCTACGCAGAACTTGATGATGGCAGCGACTCTGGCTGATGGGGTCACAGTGATTGAAAATGCTGCGCGTGAGCCTGAGATTGTCGACCTAGCCATTCTCCTCAATGAAATGGGAGCCAAGGTCAAAGGGGCTGGTACAGAGACTATTACCATTACTGGTGTTGAGAAACTTCATGGTACGACTCACAATATAGTCCAAGACCGTATCGAAGCAGGAACCTTTATGGTAGCTGCTGCCATGACTGGTGGTGATGTCTTGATTCGAGACGCTGTTTGGGAGCACAACCGTCCCTTGATTGCCAAATTGCTTGAAATGGGAGTGGAAGTGACAGAGGAGACTGAAGGAATTCGTGTTCGTTCTCAACTAGAAAATCTAAAAGCTGTTCATGTAAAAACCTTGCCCCACCCAGGATTTCCAACAGATATGCAGGCTCAATTTACAGCCTTGATGACAGTCGCAAAAGGCGAATCAACCATGGTGGAGACAGTTTTCGAAAATCGTTTCCAACACCTAGAAGAAATGCGACGCATGGGCTTGCACTCGGAAATTATCCGTGATACAGCTCGTATTGTTGGTGGACAGGCTTTGCAGGGAGCAGAAGTTCTTTCAACTGACCTTCGTGCCAGTGCAGCCTTGATTTTGACAGGTTTGGTAGCACAGGGAGAAACTGTGGTCGGTAAATTGGTTCACTTGGATAGAGGTTACTACCGATTCCATGAGAAGTTGGAGCAGCTAGGTGCTAAGATTCAGCGGATTGAGGCAAGTGATGAAGAAGAATAAGAAATCAAGCTACGTAATCAAGCGTTTACTTTTAGTTATTTTGGTACTGATTTTAGGGCTTCTAGCCCTAGGAATCGGCTTAATGGTCGGCTATGGAATCTTGGGCAAGGGTCAAGATCCATGGGCTATCTTGTCTCCAGCAAAATGGCAGGAATTGATTCATAAATTTACAGGAAATTAGGCTGGGAGACCAGCCTTTTTATAAAGATAAGGAGAAATATGAACAAAAAAACAAGACAGACACTGATTGGCTTGCTAGTGTTATTGCTCTTATCTGCGGGGAGCTATTATATTAAGCAGAATGAACTAGGCAATCAGGCTGCTAAGACAAAAATAAGTCAGAAAAGTCAATCACCAGACGCGCCTGGTCAAGAATTGGCGGAAAGTGTCTTAACAGATGCAGTCAAAAGCCAAATAAAAGGGAGTCTGGAGTGGAACGGGGCTGGTGCTTTTATCGTCAATGGTAATAAAACAAACCTAAATGCCAAGGTTTCAAGTAAGCCCTACGCTGATAATAAAACAAAGACAGTGGGCAAGGAAACTGTTCCAACCGTGGCTAATGCCCTCTTGTCTAAGGCCACTCGCCAGTACAAGAATCGTGAAGAAACTGGGAATGGTTCAACTTCTTGGACTCCTCCAGGTTGGCATCAGGTTAAGAATCTAAAGGGCTCTTATACCCATGCCGTTGATAGAGGGCACTTGTTAGGCTATGCCTTAATCGGTGGCTTGGATGGTTTTGATGCCTCAACAAGCAATCCCAAAAACATTGCTGTTCAAACAGCCTGGGCAAATCAGGCGCAAGCCGAGGATTCGACTGGTCAAAACTACTATGAAAGCAAGGTGCGTAAAGCCTTGGACCAAAACAAGCGTGTCCGTTACCGTGTAACCCTTTATTACGCTTCAAACGAGGATTTAGTTCCTTCAGCTTCACAGATTGAAGCCAAGTCTTCAGACGGAGAATTGGAATTCAATGTTCTAGTTCCCAATGTCCAAAAGGGACTTCAACTGGATTACCGAACTGGAGAAGTAACGGTAACTCAGTAAAAGATAAGATAAACTCCTATGTCACTTATGGATATAGGAGTTCTTTTTTGGACAATTTAAGTAGAACTAGAATAGACACTGAGAAAAAATAATATGTACTGAGTTAATTTTTGTGATATAATAAGTGACAAGATACTATTTTAGGAGAAGAACTATGGAAGACCCAAGTAGTCAGAATTTGTTGCTACAATTTGTTTTATTGTTTATCTTGACGGTATTAAATGCCTTTTTCTCAGCCACAGAAATGGCCATGGTTTCTCTTAATCGTGCCCGAGTTGAACAAAAGGCGGAAGAAGGAGACAGACGCTACATCCGCCTGCTGAAGGTACTAGAAAATCCTAACCACTTTTTATCAACCATTCAGGTAGGAATCACCCTGATTACAATCTTATCAGGGGCGAGTTTAGCTGATACTCTAGGCCGTGTGATTGCCTCTTGGATTGGAAATGGCGAAACAGCACAAGCCGTGGCAACTTTTCTATCCTTGGCATTTTTGACCTATATTTCCATCGTTTTTGGGGAATTATATCCTAAGAGAATCGCTCTTAATCTAAAGGATGCCTTGGCAATTCGTACAGCGCCGGTTATCATTGGGATCGGAAAACTAGTCAGTCCTTTTGTTTGGCTTTTAGCTGCTTCGACCAATTTCTTGAGCCATTTGACTCCTATGTCATTCGATGATGCGGATGAAAAGATGACCCGTGATGAAATTGCCTATATGCTGACAAATAGTGAAGAAACATTGGATGCTGATGAGATTGAGATGCTACAAGGTGTCTTTTCGCTCGATGAACTGATGGCACGAGAGGTTATGGTTCCTCGAACGGATGCCTTTATGGTGGATATTCAGGATGATAGTCAAGCCATTATCCAAAGTATTTTAAAACAAAATTATTCTCGTATCCCGGTTTATGATGGGGATAAGGACAATGTAATTGGAATCATTCACACCAAGAGTCTCCTTAAGGCTGGTTTTGTGGACGGTTTTGATAATATTGTTTGGAAGAAAATCTTACAAGATCCACTTTTTGTACCTGAAACTATTTTTGTGGATGACTTGCTAAAAGAATTGCGAAACACTCAAAGACAAATGGCAATCTTGCTGGATGAATACGGTGGGATGGCTGGTTTGGTAACCTTGGAAGACCTTTTAGAGGAAATTGTTGGTGAAATCGATGATGAAACGGACAAAGCAGCAATAGATGTTCATCAGATTGGCGAGGATACCTATATTGTTCAAGGAACTATGACCCTCAATGATTTCAATAATTACTTTGATGTTGAACTGGAAAGTGATGACGTTGATACCATCGCTGGTTATTATTTGACAGGAATTGGAACCATTCCAACGACTGAAAAACTCAGTTATGAATTAGTCAGCCAAAACAAACAGCTTATCCTAACCAATGATAAGGTGAAAAATGGACGTGTTACCAAGGTAAAAGTCCAAATTACAGAAGTCGAAATAGAAGAAGAAACAGAGTAAACTAGAGGCTTTTGTCACCAGGCGTGACGAAGCTTTTTTCAGTTTCAAAGGTTCTTTAATGACTTTATAGCAAAGAGCACGAGAGACTGGAGTCTATTTCGGTTAATTCATAGGGAAGTCGTATTCTGGGAAAACTCAGCCCCAAAATTTTTTCAAAATTATCCGTATTTATCAGAAGAAAAATAAAAAAAAGCCCTTTAAATTGGGCTTTCTGTTCATTTGAAACCTGATAAATCAAGTTATAGAAGGCGGTAGACGGATTTGAACCGACGATCAAGCTTTTGCAGAGCCGTGCCTTACCACTTGGCTATACCGCCTTAACGTTTCTTATTATACCTTGAAAATGATTTTCAGTCAATAGCTTTTTCAGTTTTTTGTACCATAGTGTGATTCGAATGTGATGCCAAGTTTTCTATGGGAAAAAATTACCAAAAAACTACAGAATCCTCTTGAAAAATCTAGCTAAATAGGATATAATGTAAATAATCATTTGTCGTAGGTTTTGTCTGAAATATTGTCCGGACAAGGCTCACAGCAGTTAAATCTTCTGAAAAAGTCAGATTTAGCTGCTCTTTTTGTGCTTTTTTTCAGGATTTTGAGTATTTGTAACAAAGACTTAAAGATTCTGAAAATTCGTCAAGAGGACACGGTGATAGGGGTTTTACAACCATATGACGATTAGAAAGCCTGATTGACAAGGCTTGGAACTTATTTACAAAGGAGAATCATCTTGGCAGGACATGACGTTCAATACGGGAAACATCGTACCCGTCGTAGTTTTTCAAGAATCAAAGAAGTTCTTGACTTACCAAATTTGATTGAAATTCAAACTGACTCATTCAAAGATTTCCTAGACCATGGTCTGAAGGAAGTGTTTGAAGATGTATTGCCAATTTCAAACTTCACAGACACAATGGAGTTGGAATTTGTTGGATATGAAATCAAGGAACCAAAATATACGCTAGAAGAAGCTCGTATCCACGATGCTAGCTACTCAGCACCAATTTTTGTAACTTTCCGCTTGATCAATAAAGAAACAGGCGAAATCAAAACTCAAGAAGTTTTCTTTGGTGATTTCCCAATCATGACAGAAATGGGTACTTTCATTATCAATGGTGGTGAACGTATCATCGTATCTCAGTTGGTGCGCTCACCAGGTGTTTACTTTAACGATAAAGTTGATAAAAACGGTAAAGTGGGCTACGGTTCAACGGTTATCCCTAACCGTGGAGCTTGGTTGGAACTTGAAAGTGACTCGAAAGACATCGCCTACACTCGTATCGACCGTACTCGTAAGATTCCATTTACAACCTTGGTTCGTGCGCTTGGTTTCTCAGGTGATGATGAAATCTTTGATATCTTTGGTGACAGCGAATTGGTTCGCAACACTGTTGAAAAAGATATCCACAAGAACCCAATGGATTCTCGTACAGACGAAGCCTTGAAAGAAATTTACGAACGTCTTCGTCCAGGTGAGCCTAAGACTGCTGAAAGCTCACGTAGCTTACTTGTAGCTCGTTTCTTTGATCCACGTCGCTATGACCTAGCAGCAGTTGGTCGTTACAAGATCAATAAAAAACTCAATGTTAAAACACGTTTGCTCAATCAAACAATTGCTGAGCCGTTGGTAGATCCTGAAACAGGAGAAATCTTGGTAGAAGCTGGAACTGTTATGACTCGTAGTGTGATTGAAAGCATTGAAAGCCATTTGGATGGTGACTTGAACAAGATTGTTTACATTCCGAATGATGCAGCGGTTGTGACTGAGCCAGTTGTTCTTCAAAAATTCAAGGTTGTTGCACCAACTGATCCAGACCGTGTTGTAACCATCATTGGTAATGCTAATCCAGATGACAAGGTTCGTATCGTCACTCCTGCTGATATCCTTGCTGAGATGAGTTACTTCCTCAACTTGGCTGAAGGACTTGGTCGTGTAGATGATATCGACCACCTTGGAAACCGTCGTATCCGTGCGGTTGGTGAATTGCTTGCTAACCAAGTACGTCTTGGACTTTCTCGTATGGAACGTAATGTCCGTGAACGTATGTCTGTTCAGGACAATGAAGTCTTGACACCACAACAAATCATCAATATCCGTCCTGTAACAGCTGCGGTGAAAGAATTCTTTGGTTCATCACAGTTGTCACAGTTCATGGACCAACACAACCCACTTTCTGAGTTGTCTCACAAACGCCGTTTGTCAGCCTTGGGACCTGGTGGTTTGACACGTGACCGTGCTGGATATGAAGTACGTGACGTGCACTACACTCACTACGGTCGTATGTGTCCAATCGAGACACCTGAAGGACCTAACATCGGTTTGATTAACAACTTGTCATCTTACGGACACTTGAACAAATATGGATTTGTTCAAACACCATACCGTAAGGTTGACCGTGAAACAGGCGTTGTTACAAACGAAATCGTTTGGTTGACAGCCGATGAAGAAGATGAATATACTGTAGCTCAGGCAAACTCTCGTCTGAATGAAGATGGAACCTTTGCTGAGAAGATTGTCATGGGACGTCACCAAGGGGTCAACCAAGAGTATCCAGCTAATGTTGTTGACTACATGGACGTATCACCAAAACAGGTAGTTGCCGTTGCGACAGCATGTATTCCTTTCTTGGAAAACGATGACTCCAACCGTGCCCTCATGGGAGCCAACATGCAACGTCAGGCTGTGCCATTGATCAATCCTCAGGCACCTTACGTTGGTACTGGTATGGAATACCAAGCAGCCCACGATTCAGGAGCTGCTGTGATTGCTCAGTATGATGGTAAAGTTACTTACGCAGATGCTGACAAGGTAGAAGTTCGTCGTGAAGATGGTTCATTGGACGTTTACCACATCCAAAAATTCCGTCGTTCAAACTCAGGTACCGCTTACAACCAACGTACGCTTGTTAAAGTTGGCGATGTCGTTGAAAAAGGCGATTTCATCGCTGACGGACCTTCTATGGAAAATGGAGAAATGGCGCTTGGACAAAACCCAATCGTTGCCTACATGACATGGGAAGGTTACAACTTCGAGGATGCCGTTATCATGAGCGAACGCTTGGTGAAAGACGATGTCTACACATCTGTTCACCTTGAAGAATACGAATCAGAAACACGCGATACAAAGCTTGGGCCTGAAGAAATTACTCGTGAAATTCCAAACGTTGGTGAAGATGCCCTTAAAGACCTTGACGAAATGGGTATTATCCGTATCGGTGCTGAGGTTAAAGAAGGTGATATCCTTGTAGGTAAAGTAACACCTAAGGGTGAGAAGGACCTTTCAGCTGAAGAACGTCTCTTGCACGCTATTTTCGGAGACAAGTCTCGTGAAGTGCGTGATACTTCTCTTCGTGTACCACACGGTGCCGATGGTGTCGTTCGTGATGTCAAGATCTTTACACGTGCAAATGGAGATGAGTTGCAATCAGGTGTTAACATGCTGGTTCGTGTCTACATCGCTCAAAAACGTAAGATCAAGGTCGGAGATAAGATGGCCGGACGTCACGGAAACAAAGGGGTTGTCTCTCGTATCGTTCCTGTAGAAGACATGCCTTATCTTCCAGACGGAACTCCAGTCGATATCATGTTGAACCCACTTGGGGTGCCATCACGTATGAATATCGGTCAGGTTATGGAGCTCCACCTTGGTATGGCTGCTCGTACTCTTGGTATTCACATCGCAACACCAGTCTTTGACGGAGCAAGTTCTGAAGACCTTTGGTCAACTGTTAAAGAAGCTGGTATGGATAGCGATGCCAAAACAATCCTTTACGATGGACGTACTGGGGAACCGTTTGATAACCGTGTTTCTGTCGGAGTCATGTACATGATCAAACTCCACCACATGGTTGACGATAAATTGCACGCGCGTTCAGTCGGACCTTACTCAACCGTTACCCAACAACCACTTGGAGGTAAAGCTCAGTTTGGTGGACAACGTTTCGGTGAGATGGAGGTTTGGGCTCTTGAAGCCTACGGTGCGTCAAATGTCCTTCAAGAAATCTTGACTTACAAGTCTGACGATATCAACGGACGTTTGAAAGCCTATGAAGCTATTACAAAAGGAAAACCAATTCCAAAACCAGGTGTTCCAGAATCCTTCCGAGTTCTTGTCAAAGAATTGCAATCTCTTGGTCTTGACATGCGTGTCCTAGACGAAGATGACCAAGAAGTGGAACTTCGCGACTTGGATGAAGGAATGGACGAAGATGTCATCCACGTAGATGACCTTGAAAAAGCCCGCGAAAAAGCAGCCCAAGAGGCTAAAGCAGCCTTTGAAGCTGAAGAAGCTGAAAAAGCAACAAAAGCGGAAGCAACAGAAGAAGCTGCTGAAGAAGAATAAGCAGTTCACTTAGAATAGAAAGGGAAGAAATAGTGGTTGATGTAAATCGTTTTAAAAGTATGCAAATCACCCTAGCTTCTCCAAGCAAAGTCCGTTCATGGTCTTATGGAGAAGTCAAAAAACCTGAAACAATCAATTACCGTACCTTGAAACCAGAACGCGAAGGACTCTTTGATGAAGTTATCTTTGGTCCTACAAAAGACTGGGAATGTGCTTGTGGTAAATATAAACGTATTCGTTATAGAGGGATTGTTTGTGACCGCTGTGGGGTTGAAGTAACGCGTACAAAAGTTCGTCGTGAGCGTATGGGGCACATTGAGTTGAAAGCTCCTGTATCTCACATCTGGTACTTCAAGGGAATTCCAAGCCGTATGGGCTTGACCCTTGATATGAGCCCCCGTGCCCTCGAGGAAGTTATCTACTTTGCGGCTTATGTGGTGATTGATCCTAAGGATACACCACTTGAACACAAGTCTATCATGACAGAGCGCGAATACCGTGAGCGCTTGCGTGAGTATGGTTATGGATCATTCGTTGCCAAGATGGGTGCCGAAGCCATCCAAGACCTTTTGAAACAAGTAGATCTTGAAAAAGAAATTGCTGAACTCAAAGAAGAGTTGAAAACAGCTACTGGACAAAAACGTGTCAAAGCCATCCGTCGTTTGGATGTTTTGGATGCCTTTTACAAGTCTGGAAACAAACCTGAATGGATGATTCTCAACATCCTTCCAGTTATTCCACCAGATCTTCGTCCAATGTTGCAGTTGGATGGTGGTCGTTTTGCCTCATCTGACTTGAACGACCTTTACCGCCGTGTTATCAACCGTAACAACCGTTTGGCTCGTTTGCTTGAGTTGAATGCACCAGGTATCATCGTTCAAAATGAGAAGCGTATGCTTCAAGAAGCGGTTGACGCTTTGATTGACAATGGTCGTCGTGGTCGTCCAATCACAGGACCAGGTAGCCGTCCGCTGAAATCATTGAGCCACATGCTTAAAGGTAAACAAGGACGCTTCCGTCAAAACTTGCTCGGTAAACGTGTTGACTTCTCAGGACGTTCCGTTATCGCTGTTGGTCCAACTCTTAAGATGTACCAATGTGGTGTGCCACGTGAAATGGCGATCGAACTCTTTAAACCATTCGTGATGCGTGAAATCGTTGCCCGTGATATCGTGCAAAACGTCAAAGCAGCTAAACGCTTGGTGGAACGTGGAGATGAACGTATCTGGGATATTCTTGAAGAAGTGATTAAAGAACACCCAGTGCTTTTGAACCGCGCACCGACCCTTCACCGTTTGGGTATCCAAGCCTTCGAGCCAGTCTTGATTGATGGTAAGGCCCTTCGCTTGCACCCACTTGTCTGTGAAGCCTACAATGCTGACTTTGACGGGGACCAAATGGCCATCCACGTACCGCTTTCAGAAGAAGCCCAAGCAGAAGCTCGTATCTTGATGTTGGCTGCTGAGCACATCTTGAACCCGAAAGATGGTAAACCAGTTGTTACTCCATCTCAGGACATGGTTTTGGGTAACTACTATTTGACCATGGAAGAAGCTGGTCGTGAAGGTGAAGGAATGGTCTTCAAAGACCGTGATGAAGCTGTGATGGCTTACCGCAATGGTTATGTTCACCTTCACTCACGTGTTGGTATCGCAACAGATAGCCTTAACAAACCATGGACAGAAGAGCAAAAACATAAAGTCTTGCTTACAACAGTTGGTAAAATCCTCTTCAACGACATCATGCCAGAGGGTCTACCATACTTGCAAGAACCAAACAATGCCAACTTGACAGAA
The DNA here is from genome assembly GCF_013277015.1 of Streptococcus sp. 1032. Lineage (NCBI taxonomy): Bacteria > Bacillati > Bacillota > Bacilli > Lactobacillales > Streptococcaceae > Streptococcus > Streptococcus sp. 1032. Next base: position 43,936 of record NZ_VMMD01000030.1, read on the forward strand.
GGCGTTCCAGCTAAATACTTCTTGCCACTTGGTGGAGATATCAAGGAAGCTATCAGCAATCTTGAACTTAACCCTCCATTCAAGAAGAAAAACCTTGGAAATATCATCGCTGAAATCTTCAAACGTTTCCGTACGACAGAAACTTCTGCCCTACTTGACCGTATGAAGAACCTCGGTTACCACCACTCAACTCTTGCAGGATTGACAGTGGGTATTGCCGATATCCCAGTTGTTGATGACAAGGCTGAAATCATTGAAGAATCACACAAACGTGTAGAACAAATCACCAAACAATTCCGTCGTGGTATGATCACAGACGACGAGCGTTACAATGCCGTTACAGCGGAATGGCGTGCTGCTCGTGAAAAACTAGAGAAACGCTTGATTGCCAACCAAGATCCTAAGAACCCAATCGTTATGATGATGGACTCAGGAGCCCGTGGTAACATCTCAAACTTCTCACAGCTTGCCGGTATGCGTGGTCTGATGGCTGCTCCGAACGGACGTATCATGGAATTGCCAATCCTTTCAAACTTCCGCGAAGGTTTGTCAGTACTCGAAATGTTCTTCTCAACTCACGGTGCCCGTAAAGGTATGACCGATACGGCCCTTAAGACAGCCGACTCAGGTTACTTGACTCGTCGTTTGGTTGACGTTGCCCAAGATGTTATCATCCGTGAGGACGACTGTGGAACTGACCGTGGTCTCTTGATCCGCTCTATCGCAGAAGGAAAAGAGATGATCGAGTCACTCGAAGAGCGTCTCAACGGTCGTTACACTAAGAAAACTGTTAAACATCCAGAAACTGGTGCAGTTATTATCGGTCCAAATGAGTTGATTACAGAAGACAAAGCGCGTGAAATTGTCAATGCTGGTGTGGAAGAAGTGACTATCCGCTCTGTATTTACATGTAACACTCGTCATGGTGTCTGCCGTCACTGTTACGGTATCAACTTGGCGACTGGTGATGCGGTTGAAGTTGGTGAAGCAGTTGGTACAATCGCTGCCCAATCTATCGGGGAACCTGGTACACAGCTTACAATGCGTACCTTCCACACGGGTGGGGTTGCCTCAAATACCGATATCACTCAGGGTCTTCCTCGTGTCCAAGAAATCTTTGAAGCCCGCAATCCTAAAGGGGAAGCGGTTATCACAGAGGTTAAAGGACAAGTTACCGCTATCGAAGAAGACGCTTCAACTCGTACTAAGAAAGTCTTTGTTAAGGGTGAAACTGGCGAAGGTGAGTACGTCGTTCCATTTACAGCTCGTATGCGTGTAGAAGTTGGAGACCAAGTAGCGCGTGGTGCCGCTCTTACAGAAGGTTCTATCCAACCAAAACGTCTCCTTGCAGTCCGTGATGTCTTGTCAGTTGAAACTTATCTTCTCGGTGAAGTACAAAAAGTTTACCGTAGCCAAGGGGTAGAAATCGGTGACAAACACATCGAGGTAATGGTTCGTCAAATGATCCGTAAAGTTCGTGTCATGGATCCAGGTGACACAGATCTTCTCATGGGTACCCTCATGGATATCAATGACTTTACAGATGCTAACAAAGATGTCCTTATCGCAGGTGGAGTTCCAGCGACAGGTCGCCCAGTCCTTATGGGAATTACCAAAGCCTCACTTGAAACAAATAGTTTCTTGTCAGCGGCTTCCTTCCAGGAAACAACTCGTGTCCTTACTGACGCGGCTATCCGTGGTAAGAAAGACCATCTCCTTGGACTTAAAGAAAATGTTATCATCGGTAAGATCATCCCAGCTGGTACTGGTATGGCCCGTTACCGTAACCTTGAACCACAAGCTATCAACGAAGAAGAATATCTTAATCCTCCAGTAGAGGAAGAAGGAAACGAAGAAACAACAGAAGTAGTTGTGGATACTGCCGTTGAAACTGTGGAAGAAACAGTAGAATAAAAGAGAATGAGAGAGCCTTCGGGTTCTCTTTCTCTTTTCTGAAAACTCTCTCCATTTTTCCATGAAATATGGTAAAATAATACTCAATGAAAATCAAAGAGCAAACTAGGAAACTAGCCGCAGGTTGCTCAAAGCACTGCTTTGAGGTTGTAGATAGAACTGACGAAGTCAGCTCAAAACACTGTTTTGAGGTTGCAGATAGAGTTGACGTGGTTTGAAGAGATTTTCGAAGAGTATAAAAGAAAGAAGCTGACAAAGGAGACGGGTATGGAACAAACATTTTTTATCATTAAACCAGATGGTGTAAAAAGAGGGCTAGTGGGTGAAGTGTTGAAACGCATTGAACAACGTGGGTTTACAATCGAAAAATTGGAGTTGCGTACAAAGGTTTCAGAAGAGTTAATTGACCAGCACTATCAGGACTTGGTTGGCCAAAGTTTTTACCCACCGATTCGTGAATTCATGACTTCAGGCCCAGTTCTTGTGGGTGTCATTTCTGGTCCCAAAGTAATCGAAACTTGGCGGACTATGATGGGGGCAACTCGTCCAGAAGAAGCTTTACCAGGAACTATTCGAGGTGATTTTGCAAAAGCTTCTGGAGAAAATGAGGTTATCCAAAATGTTGTACATGGTTCAGATTCAGAAGAGTCAGCTAAGCGAGAAATTGCACTTTGGTTTTAAGAGTTGATTGATCAAAGAGATTGGTTAAAAGCTCATTTGAATATAAAGTATAGTCAATTAGTTTAAGACATGACGCATAATATCAAACTTTTTAGTCTTTGATATGATGCGTTTTTTTGATTATGTGACTATTAGTTCGTCTCGCTCCATTAGGTTCGAGACAAAAAAACCACCCGCTATGCGGGTGCGCGTTGAAGGTTATACCAAAAAACTCCAAACGCGATACAATAAAGGTGTTCAAGCCAATTGTAAAGCGAAAGGAGAAAAATATGGCACAAAAGGTTCTTTTGTCCTGTTCTTGTTTCAATTGACTATATTTCTATACTTTTTCTTCCTTTCTCTGTGAAAATTGCAAGTTTTTCCCACCTTTTCTCAATACTGAAACAACATCTTTCCAGAACTTCAATAATTTCTTTTTGTGTTAAATCATTATTTAACTAAATCTTTGGATGTAATACGTTTTCAAAGCTACTTTTTACCATAGGTTTTGAGCCTTCAACACAGATAACTAAGTCAAAAATGCTCTAAATTTTTGAAATTCTAACAAATCCCACTCAACTTTATCATCATCTTTGACTTTCACAATATCTTCCTCAAAATAACATGGAATAAAGATAGTTTTCTTTTGAAACGGTTGTAGGAGGAAAATCTCTCCTACACTATTATTGATTCTGAGAGAAAATTGCAAAATATCATCTACCAAACTTTCAATTATTAAGATTTTTTGCAGTTTATCTGAATTAGAATCGCAAGGCTTCTCAATAATATAATTGTCGAATTTTTTCATTCTAACTTCCTCTCCACTATTTCTTCCTTTATCAAGAAAAAGTTACCTCAATATCAATAAAATACAATTCTAAATTAACTCCAATTATTGATTCATGATAATATTTTAGTAACTCATCGTGCAATTAAAAACAAGGATTTTTATTTCAGACGATCCATCGTGAACACTTCATCAGCCATCTCCCAAATTGCCGGATTATGTGTTGCGATAATGATTAGCCTATTATCATCTCGAAGAGATAGCAAAATCTCCATAATCAACTGAGAGGTTGCTGGGTCTATTGAAGCTGTTGGCTCATCTGCCAGAATAAAGGGTGGATTCTTTAAGATAATTTTTGCCAAGGCAACCCGTTGCGATTCTCCGCCCGATAACTCAAAGATGCGCTTATCTAGGTCAAGATAAGCCAGGCCGACCTGTTCTAAAGCCTGCTTCTGCCTCAACCGCTGTTCCGACCGACTCAACTTTTGACCAATGAGACCTAGCTTAAGGTTTTCTTCAATACTTTGGTTTTCAATTAAGCCAAAGTTTTGGAAGAGGTAGCCCAATTCGTGACGGAAAAAATCACTCGATTTATAATTGGCCAAGTCTTTACCTCGGTAAAAAATCGTCCCATCATAAGATTCTAATTTTCCAATCATGTTCATCAAGGTTGTTTTTCCGCTACCACTTGAACCAATTAAGGCATAGACTTTTCCAGCCTCAAATGTCATTGAAAGATTCGAAAATAACTCTCGTTCTCCAAAAGATTTACTCACCTGTTTAAGTTCAATCATATTAACCTCCCTTCAAAACAAGCATGGACATCTTGTTTTCTTTCTGCATTTGGACATGTAACTGTAAAAGAGATAGACCAGTAAAGAGTAACGAGACTAAGAAAGCAACTACTATCTCTACCATAAGAAATACACTCGCAACAAATCCCAGTAAAAACACACCCAGTTGAGCAAAGAGATAAGTGCGATGGATTTCTAAGAACCTGAGACCTGCAATGCGTTTGATAAAAATGGCACGTCTAAATTCTTCAAAGTAGAGCCTATTCATAGTGTTAAACAACAAGATTGAAGTTGTAATCCCAAGCACAGCTCCTGCTAGCATTACCCAACGTTCCCTCTGGATATTATCCGATAATGTGATGTAGTTGTGGTAACCTGTTTGCATTTCTGAGACCCAATTTTCAATGCCTTGTCTCTGGATAAGCTCCTGGGCATCAGACAATTGATTAAAGAGAACGTAATTCTGTACTGCGTCTACCCAAAAGAAAATGGACTGTGGACCAGTTGATTGGGGTGTTATAACAATGATGATTGGATCTTTCAAAAACTGCTGGTAAGAAATAGGGGTCGTATTATACACAAAACGATCCTGACCTGATTCCAAATAACCTACCGTAGCAGTCATTTGCTGTCGTTCATCTTTACTAGACATGCGACTGGTTAAGTCGTCTTCAAAAACAGATTTATAATGTTCTTCCTCTGAACGGAGGTGTTCAGGCAGCAATAAGACAAACTCCCCTACATCAAGGTGATTCATCTTTTGCTCAATAGTTGTATCTACAGGAATGTTTTGACGCTCCAAGTATTGCGGTGTGACGATAAGGACATTGCCATTCGGGTTGTAATCGTGCCATTCTGTAGAGGTTATAAAGTTTTTGGAGGAAGCCATGCCATTTTGCAAAGTACGGTCAATTAACTGGTGTCTAGATAAGAAAGCCTTTTTTTCTGAAACAGCCAGATCCATCAATTGATACCAAGTTCTGAGTTTCCTTTGAGCTTGTTCATCAAAACCAGGACTCGTTCCTTCACGGCTGAATGATAGGGTAATCAGTTGCCTTTCCTGGCTCCAAGCCTCTTGTCCAATCCGATGCTGTTGCCAGGCTTGGGAATACTTTAAGCTACTCCCTATTCCCAGCGTTACAATAATAATCGCTAATAGTTGACCGATTAAAATCAAACTAATGATTCCTCTGACAGGCACTTGCCCTTTTATAATCTGCATCAGGTGTATCTTTTTTATCCCAACTGCGAAGAGTTGAGCGAAAAACAGGGAGATCAACAACAAGATGAGATTATAACTGAGCAAGCCTTCTCCTATGGTCATTAGGGATTGCGTTGGAAGCGACAGAATTTTTTGCATAAGAATGGCGAGCACGCCAGCTAAACTGAAACCAACAGCTATCCCTTTCAAATCCTCACCAACTGGTCTAAGGAAAATGGACCACCGTTTCTCTCCTGAAATGAGGCGAATGCCCGACGACCGTAATTGGCTAATTTGACTAATTAAAGTCAGTGCTCCAAAGGTTAAGATGAAAATCAATAAACCGATTAACTGAAATCCGTTACTAAAGATAGCCATTAACGTAGATAGTTTAGATGGAATTATCAGGTGCATGTTAGTCAAGCCAAGTTGACTTAGCTCCTCCCTTAGCAAGTGAATATCTAGGTTTCCATCGAATACAAAATAGTTTGTTTCAACACTACTACTTTGAGCATCTTCTAGATTTTTTTCCTGTAGCCCATCAGGCAACTTTCCGTTCCCAAAGGTCGTATAAGAAAACACTGGAGTACCTTCTGAGTTAGGATCCTGGTGTTGAATCGCAATAAAGCTATCCGTTTCTTCTGCTAGTTTTTCCAAGCGTGTAGCAACATGCTGAAAAGTTGTTTCAGGGGAAGAATCACGTACAACAACGTTGGGGTAATAATGGGAAACATATGTATCAGTCCAAATGGTAAATACCCAAACAAAGAACAAACTAGCAAGCAGGTTGGATATGAGTATAAATAATTTTTTCATAGTGCATTCCTTATTCTAAAATAGAGGGCAGAAATACCCCTGCCCTCTATAAACTAACAAGCTTACTAAACTATTGATAAAAGAATCTTCTTCAATTATTCTTGCAATCCCGCATCAAATGTAACTTGCTCCCCAAAATTTGTATTAACAAACGCATAGGCCGCACTATGTGCTCCTGCATAAGCTGTTTTTTGATTGTCACGTCCATTACTTCCAACATAGGCCCAGTGATCCTCTGAACCATGATAATAATTCGAAAATGCTCCCCAATTATTTGGATCATGATAGCCTCCATAGGTCCACTCGCCACCATGGAGAGAAACTGCCAAAACAGGAAGAGCCAAACTACATGCCAAAACGGCAAGGGATGATGCAACTACTTTTCTAAATTTTAACATATTATTACTCCTCTGAATGAAATATTATGAAAATGAGCGAAATGCAACTACATATTTTAATTAGAAATCTCAGTCTGAATTATAGTATCCTATTTTTTCCTCCTTTCTAACTGCACGTTCCTTTCTACAGGCAGAGACCTAATTTTATAAACCAATCTTAAATACTTTAGATTTTGTAACTCATAATTTTCAACAGTTGGTTAGCTATGAAAGCATTTTATCAAACATCTCCATTCTTATATCTATCTGGTATTGTTACAAGCTCTCATAAGAATACCTTTCTCTAAATAGTTGAATTTTAAAGTAATACGAAATCAATCTGCCTTCCCAACATCAAGACCATTGGAATTCTTTTGTAATTGCACTCGAATCTCCAATCGTTTATTCTTCTGAACAAACTGTTGGTAAGGAATTGTGTTACTAAACGTAAAAACACCTAGTAATACTAATATAGCTAATTTTTGAATTCCACGATTTTTCTTTATTCGTGAAACCCCTTTCTGTTTCCTTGTTTTTATTTTAACATATGTATATTATTCAGTCAAGTATTTTTATTATATTTTGAACTTTTTTTATTATTTCTATTTGTAATTTTATCGAGCAAATATTTGCCGTCTTTAACTAAATGATATATAATTGACAAATATAAATTAGGAAGGTTTTTTGTTTTTATGACTACATTAGCTGAAAAATTCAGATTGAAAAGAAAAGAGTTGAGACTCTCCCAACAAACTCTTGCAGAAGGAATTTGTGAACAAGAATATGAGGTAAACTACTTTCATTTAATGGAGTTATATCAGACAAAAAATTTTGAGCATCAAGAGTTTTTATTTGGCTACATCAGAGTTCGTTACAACTACGCTCACTACCTAGTATCAAAGGAAAAATATAACGAAGCCATCCAAGAAGCTCTTGAGACGATTGAACTCTGTAAACAAAGACAGACAAGCTACCAACTGGCTCCTCTACTTATTCTTGTAGGAAATGCTGGAGCTAAATTTCTAGACAAAGAACAAGTCAAAAATTATTATATAGAAGCAAGAGAGTTATGTAAGATTTATAACAATCCTTTAATGTTGATGAAGATAGAAAATTATTTGAAGGAATTAGATACTGTTTAGTTAATCTTGACATTATAGTTTTTCTGAAACGTTAAATAACCTGTAAGGCTGATAGTGAAATGAATACTATCAGCCTTATTTCAAGTTTATATTCTTCCAAAATCTCTTCAAACCACGTCAGCTCTATCTGCAATCACAAAACAGTGTTTTGAGCAACCTGCGGCTAGCTTCCTAGATTGCTCTTTGATTTTCATTGAGTATTAGTCTCTCATGTTTGTTTAGCGTCTTAAAAAGACATTTGAGAAGATTAGAAGCAGTTCTCTCTTTTCTCCTAGTATAATGATTGGTAGGAAGGGAGAGAAAAGATGAAATCAATGAGAATCTTATTTTTGTTAGCTTTAATTCAAATCAGTTTGAGTAGCTGTTTCCTATGGAAGGAATGCATCTTGTCCTTTAAACAAAGTACAGCTTTTTTCATCGGAAGTATGGTTTTCGTTTCAGGAATCTGTGCTGGAGTAAATTATCTTTATACCCGTAAGCAAGAAGTCCACAGTGTCCTAGCCAGTAAGCGGTCAGTGAAGCTTTTTTACAGTATCCTGCTCTTAATTAATTTGTTAGGAGCTGTTCTTGTCCTGTCAGATAACTTGTTCATCAAAAATACTCTGCAGCAAGAATTAGTTGACTTTTTATTGCCATCCTTCTTTTTCCTATTTGGACTAGATTTGCTGATTTTTTTACCCTTGAAAAAATACATGCGCGATTTGCTTGCTATGCTAGACAGAAAAAAGACAGTGTTGGTGACTATTTTAGCAACACTTCTCTTCTTAAGAAATCCAATGACCATTGTCTCTCTTCTGATTTATATTGGACTGGGTTTGTTTTTTGCAGCCTATCTTGTCCCAAATTCTGTTAAGAAGGAAGTTTCCTTTTATGGTCATATTTTCCGAGATCTTGTATTGGTCATTGCTACGCTCATTTTCTTTTAGAGAAGGCTTGTTTTTATGGATGTTATGATGGTAATACTCTTCGAAAATCTCTTCAAACTACGTCAGCGTCGCCTTGCCGTACTCAAGTACAGCCTGCGGCTAGCTTCCTAGTTTGCTCTTTGATTTTCATTGAGTATAAGTTTAGCAGGAAAATAGACACAAAAGAAAAGTTTTTGGTATAATAAGAATATGTACACAAAAAATGAAGAAGAACTGCAAGCCTTAGGGGAGCGTTTGGGTCATTTATTAGAAAAGAATGATGTTTTAATCTTAACTGGAGAACTGGGTGCAGGTAAAACGACCTTTACTAAAGGACTTGCAAAAGGATTACAGATTTCTCAAATGATTAAAAGTCCCACCTATACTATCGTAAGAGAGTATGAGGGGCGTCTTCCGCTTTACCATTTAGATGTTTATCGTATTGGAGGAGATGCGGATTCTATTGATTTGGATGAATTTCTCTTTGGTGGAGGCGTGACTGTTATTGAGTGGGGAAATCTCTTAGGAGATGCCTTGCCAGATACTTATTTAGAATTGGAAATTCTAAAAGAAGCAGATGGACGTCGTTTAAATTTTCAGGCAAAGGGTTTGCGTGCTGAGAAACTCTTAGAGGAGCTTCGACATGGAGTATGAATTGCTCATTAGGGAAGCAGAGCCCAAAGATGCAGCTGAATTAGTGGCTTTTTTAAATCGTGTAAGTTTGGAGACAGATTTTACCAGCCTAGACAGAGATGGTATTCTCTTGACCAGTGAGGAGATGGAAATATTCCTCAACAAGCAAGCTAGTTCGGACAATCAGATAACCTTACTTGCATTCTTAAATGATAAAATTGCTGGTATTGTAAATATTACAGCTGACCAGCGTAAGAGAGTCCGTCATATTGGAGATCTCTTCATTGTGATTGGGAAAAGATATTGGAATAATGGCTTGGGAAGTTTGTTGCTAGAAGAAGCGATAGAGTGGGCACAAGCAAGTGGCATTCTGCGTCGTCTCCAACTGACTGTCCAAACTCGTAATCAAGCTGCAGTTCATCTGTATCAAAAGCATGGCTTTGTCATTGAAGGTCGCCAAGAGCGTGGGGCATATATAGAAGAAGGGAAATTTATCGATGTTTACTTGATGGGTAAACTGATCGATTAGTAGAAATATGGTTAAAAAAATTATTGGAATGGTGCTAGCTTTACTTTCTGTAACTGTAGTAGGAGCAGGTATTTTTGCTTATACTATTTATCAACAAGGGACAGAAACCTTAGCTAAAACCTATAAAAAAATCGGCGAAGAAACCAAGGTTATCGAAGCAACTGAACCTTTGACCATTCTGTTAATGGGAGTGGACACCGGAAATGCTGAACGAACTGAAACTTGGGTCGGTAGAAGTGATAGCATGATCTTGATGACAGTGAATCCTAAAACGAAAAAAACAACGATGATGAGTTTAGAGCGGGATATTCTGACGCGCATTGAATCAGGGAATGGTCAGGCTCATGAAGCGAAACTGAATTCAGCATATGCAGATGGTGGAGCAGAGCTTGCTATAGAAACCATTCAAAAAATGATGAATATCCATATTGATCGCTATGTGATGGTCAATATGAAAGGGTTGCAAAAACTAGTGGATGCAGTAGGTGGTATTACAGTCAATAATACCCTAGGTTTCCCAATTTCTATCAGTGACCAAGAAGAATTTAATACCATTTCTATCGGTGTTGGGGAGCAACATATTGGGGGAGAAGAAGCCCTAGTCTATGCACGAATGCGTTACCAAGATCCTGAGGGGGATTATGGTCGTCAAAAACGTCAACGTGAAGTTATTCAAAAAGTCATGGAAAAAGCCCTCAGTTTAAATAGCGTTGGTCATTATCAAGAGATTCTAAAAGCTTTGAGTGACAATATGCAGACCAATATTGATTTGTCTGCAAAAAGTATCCCTAACTTGCTAGGCTATAAAGATTCATTTAAAACCATTGAAACTCAGCAGTTGCAGGGTGAAGGAGAGATGCTTCAAGGTGTTTCTTACCAGATTGTTTCGAGAGCACATATGTTGGAAATGCAAAATCTACTCCGACGTTCTTTGGGACAAGAAGAAGTCACTCAGCTTGAAACCAATGCGGTCTTATTTGAAGATTTATTTGGCAGAGCACCTGTTGGTGATGAAGATAATTAACTTTTGATACAAATAAAAAATCAATCGTAGGAAATTTCCTGCGATTTTTTCAAAAAAATACGAATAGATAGGTAGGAGGAAACATGAAAGCAGAAATCATTGCTGTTGGAACAGAGATTTTGACAGGACAGATTGTCAACACCAATGCCCAGTTTTTATCGGAAAAACTAGCAGAGATTGGGGTAGATATTTATTTTCAAACGGCTGTAGGAGACAATGAAGCTCGTCTCTTGTCTTTACTTGAGATTGCCAGTCAACGTAGCAGTCTGGTGATTTTGACAGGCGGTTTGGGGCCAACTGAGGACGATTTGACCAAACAAACTCTGGCTAAATTTTTAGGGAAAGAATTAGTCTTTGACTCTCAGGCACAGGAGAAGTTGGATGTCTTTTTTGCCCAGAGACCAGACTATGCCCGAACACCGAATAACGAAAGACAAGCTCAAATTGTAGAAGGAGCGACTCCACTGCCAAACGAAACAGGACTGGCTGTGGGAGGAATATTGGAAGTCGATGGAGTGACCTACGTTGTCCTTCCAGGTCCACCAAGTGAATTGAAACCTATGGTCTTAAACCACCTTCTACCCAAGTTAATGACAGGAAGCAAGCTATATTCCCGAGTTCTTCGTTTCTTTGGGATTGGCGAGAGCCAGTTGGTTACGATTTTGGCTGATTTGATTGATAATCAGACCGATCCTACCTTGGCACCTTATGCCAAGACAGGAGAGGTAACCTTGCGTCTGTCAACAAAGGCTAGCAGTCAAGAAGAAGCGAATCAAGTGCTGGATATCTTAGAAAACCAAATCTTGGATCGCCAGACCTTTGAAGGAATTTGTTTACGAGAACTTTGCTATGGTTATGGGGAAGAAACTAGTTTAGCCAGCATTGTGATAGAGGAACTGAAAAAACAAGGGAAAACCATCACGGCTGCAGAGAGTTTGACGGCGGGTCTTTTCCAAGCTAGTCTAGCAGATTTTTCTGGTGCTTCCAGTATATTTAAGGGTGGTTTTGTGACCTATAGCTTGGAGAAAAAATCAAACATGTTGGATATTCCTGTCAAGGATTTGGAAGAACATGGTGTGGTGTCTGAATTTACAGCTCAGAAGATGGCTGAGCAGGCACGAAGTAAGACCCAGTCTGATTTTGGAATTAGTTTGACTGGAGTGGCAGGACCAGATAGCCTAGAAGGATACCCAGCTGGGACAGTCTTCATAGGCTTGGCTCAAGAGCAAGGAACTGAGGTTATCAAGGTGAATATTGGAGGCAGAAGTAGAGCAGATGTACGTCACATTGCGGTTATGCATGCCTTTAACCTAGTTCGCAAGGCTTTATTAAGTGACTAACTTTTGATATAATAGTAGATAGGTCTGAGGATCATTAGAATGTAGGAGAATAGAATGGCGAAAAAACCAAAAAAATTAGAAGAAATTTCAAAAAAATTTGGGGCAGAACGTGAAAAAGCCTTGAATGACGCTCTTAAATTGATTGAGAAAGACTTTGGTAAAGGATCCATCATGCGTTTGGGTGAACGTGCCGAGCAAAAGGTGCAAGTGATGAGCTCAGGTTCTTTGGCTCTTGACATTGCCCTTGGTTCAGGTGGTTATCCTAAGGGACGTATCATCGAAATCTATGGACCAGAGTCATCTGGTAAGACAACGGTTGCCCTTCATGCAGTTGCACAAGCGCAAAAAGAAGGTGGGATTGCAGCCTTTATCGATGCGGAACATGCCCTCGATCCAGCTTATGCTGCGGCTCTTGGTGTCAATATTGACGAATTGCTCTTGTCCCAACCAGACTCAGGAGAGCAAGGTCTTGAGATTGCAGGAAAATTGATTGATTCAGGTGCAGTTGATCTTGTCGTAGTCGACTCAGTTGCTGCCCTTGTCCCTCGTGCGGAAATTGATGGAGATATAGGAGATAACCACGTTGGTTTGCAGGCTCGTATGATGAGCCAGGCCATGCGTAAACTTGGCGCCTCTATCAATAAAACCAAAACAATTGCCATCTTTATCAACCAATTGCGTGAAAAAGTTGGAGTCATGTTTGGAAATCCAGAAACAACACCTGGTGGACGTGCTCTGAAATTCTATGCTTCAGTGCGTTTGGATGTTCGTGGTAATACACAAATTAAGGGAACTGGTGACCAAAAAGAAACCAATGTTGGTAAAGAAACTAAGATTAAGGTTGTAAAAAATAAGGTAGCTCCACCGTTTAAGGAAGCCGTAGTTGAAATTATGTACGGAGAAGGAATTTCTAAGACTGGTGAGCTTTTGAAGATTGCAAGCGATTTGGATATTATCAAAAAAGCAGGGGCTTGGTATTCTTACAAGGATGAAAAAATCGGGCAAGGTTCTGAGAATGCTAAGAAATACTTGGCAGAGCACACAGAAATCTTTGATGAAATTGATAAGCAAGTCCGTTCTAAATTTGGCTTGATTGATGGAGAAGAAGCTTCTGTAGAAGGTGTTGAAGCTAAAAAAGAAGAAGCAGTTCAAGCAGATTCTGTGAATGAAGAGGTTACGCTTGACCTAGGCGATGAACTTGAAATCGAAATTGAAGAATAAGCTGTCCAAGTAGTGGAGAAATCCACTGCTTTTTCGATTCTTTGTTCAAGATTTCAGATTTCCTATAGTTTGCTGTTTCTTGTCGCTCTGCTAGAAAGCTGATATAATAGCCTTATGAATAAAAAACGAACAGTGGACCTGATTCATGGTCCTATTCTTCCCTCGCTTGTGAGTTTTGCCTTCCCAATCTTGCTGTCTAATATCTTTCAGCAACTCTATAACACTGCTGATGTCTTGATTGTTGGGCGTTTTCTTGGTCAAGATTCCTTGGCTGCAGTAGGGGCGACAACTGCCATTTTTGACCTGATTGTAGGTTTTACTCTTGGTGTTGGCAATGGCATGGGAATTGTTATTGCCCGTTATTACGGGGCTCGGAATTTCACAAAAATCAAGGAAGCAGTAGCAGCTACCTGGATTTTAGGTGCTCTTTTGAGTATTGTAGTGATGCTGCTGGGCTTTCTTGGATTGTATCCACTCTTGCAATACCTAGATACCCCTGCAGAAATCCTTCCCCAATCCTATCAATATATTTCTATGATTGTGACCTGTGTCGGTGTCAGCTTTGCCTATAATCTCTTTGCAGGCTTGTTGCGGTCTATTGGAGACAGTTTAGCTGCGCTTGGTTTTCTGATTTTCTCTGCTCTGGTCAATGTGGTTTTGGATCTCTATTTCATTACGCAACTGCAACTGGGGGTTCAATCTGCGGGCCTTGCTACCATCATTTCGCAGGGCTTATCAGCGGTTCTTTGCTTTTATTATATCCGTAAGAGTGTGCCAGAACTTTTGCCTCAGCGCAAGCATTTCAAATGGGATAAGGCCTTGTACGCAGATCTCTTGGAGCAAGGTTTGGCTATGGGCTTGATGAGTTCGATTGTGTCCATCGGCAGTGTGATTTTACAGTCTTCTGTCAATACCTTTGGCGCAGTGATTATTAGTGCTCAAACGGCGGCTCGCCGCATTATGGCCTTCGCCCTCCTTCCTATGACCGCTATTTCTGCCTCGATGACGACCTTTGCTTCTCAGAATTTAGGAGCTAAGCGCCCAGACCGTATTGTTCAAGGCCTTCGAATCGGCAGTCGTTTAAGTATATCCTGGGCAGTTTTTGTTTGTATCTTCCTCTTTTTTGCCAGTCCTACCTTGGTTTCCTTCTTGGCCAGTTCGATGGATAGCTATTTGGTAGAAAATGGAAGTCTCTACCTGCAAATTAGTTCAGCCTTCTATCCTATTTTGAGTCTCTTGTTGATTTATCGTAATTGTTTGCAGGGCTTGGGGCAAAAGATCCTTCCTCTGGTTTCCAGCTTTATTGAACTAATCGGGAAAATCGCTTTTGTGGTCATGATTATCCCTTGGGCAGGCTATAGAGGAGTTATTCTTTGTGAACCCCTTATCTGGGTTGCCATGACAGTTCAACTGTACTTTTCGCTTTTCCGTCACCCCTTGATAAAAGAAGGGAAGGCCATCTTGGCAACAAAAGTGTCATCCTAGCTTGATTTACTGAATAAAATCTATTTCCTCTAGTGAAAATCGAAAAAACTTGTGCTGTCATCTTTAGTTTGGTCTTGAAAATAGTTTAATATACTTTTGACTTCTTTTATATGATATAATAAAGTATAGTATTTATGAAAAGGACATATAGAGACTGTAAAAATATACTTTTGAAAAGCTTTTTAGTCTGGGGTGTTATTGTAGATAGAATGCAAACCTTATCAGTCCTATTTACAGTGTCAAAATAGTGCGTTTTGAAGTTCTATCTACAAGCCTAATCGTGACTAGGATTGTCTTCTTTGTAAGGTAGAAATAAAGGAGTTTCTAGCTCTGGATTGTAAAAAATAAGTTGTTTTAATTGATAAGGAGTAGAATATGGAAATTGATGTGAGTAAATTAAGAACAGATTTGCCTCAAGTCGGGGTGCAACCATATAGGCAAGTCCATGCCCATTCCACAGGCAACCGCAACTCAACGGTGCAAAATGAGGCTGACTACCATTACAGAAAAGATCCTGAATTGGGCTTCTTTTCTCACGTAGTCGGTAATGGTCGTGTTATGCAGGTAGGACCTGTTGATAATGGTGCCTGGGACGTTGGGGGCGGTTGGAATGCAGAAGGTTATGCACAAGTTGAACTGATTGAAAGCCATGAATCAAAAGAAGAGTTTCTGATTGACTATCGTCTCTATATCGAACTCTTACGTAATCTAGCAGACGAGGCTGGGATACCGAAAACACTTGATACAGACGACTTGGCAGGTATCAAGACACACGAATATTGCACCAATAACCAACCTGACAACAACTCAGATCACATTGACCCCTATCCTTATCTTGCCAAATGGGGTATTAGCCGTGAGCAATTCAAGCAGGATATTGAAAACGGCTTGACGATTGAAGCAGGATGGCAACAGAACGATACTGGTACCTGGTATGTACACTCAGACGGCTCTTATCCAAAAGATAAGTTTGAGAAAGTCAATGGTACCTGGTATTACTTTGACGGTTCAGGCTATATGCTTGCAGACCGCTGGAAGAAGCACACAGACGGCAACTGGTACTGGTTTGACCAGTCAGGAGAAATGGCTACAGGCTGGAAGAAAATCGCTGAGAAGTGGTATTATTTTGACACAGAGGGCGCCATGAAAACAGGCTGGATCAAATACAAGGAGACTTGGTACTATCTTGATAGTCAAAATGGGGATATGGTTTCCAATGCCTTTGTCAAATCAAATGATGGCTGGTATTACCTTAAAGAAGATGGTACGATAGCAGAAAAACCAGAATTTACAGTCGAGCCTGAAGGCTTGATAACAGTAAAATAATAATGGAATGTCTTTCAAATCAGAACAGCGCATATTATTAGGTCTTGAAAAAGCTTAATAGTATGCGTTTTCTTGTGGAGATATTTCCTTCAATTTTTGCTACTATATTAAATAAAAATCAAAAAGCAAACTAGAAAGTTATGCTCAAATAAAATCTAAATTTGACAATGTAAACCGAGTCGGATAGCTTTAAGTACTGTTTTGAGGTTGAAGATATGATTTTTGATAGGAACTCATCAAATAGGTTTACTATCATCAATTTTGGATTTTTAAGCAACATCAATAAATTGCTTCCTCGTTTTGTCATATTTTTTGTATTTAAAAAATTGACTTTATGACAAGGGTGTGCTATTCTTTTTATGAGAGGTGTATGAATATGATAAATGTATGTGATGTTGGAAAAAGAATAAAAGAACTTAGAATATCTTCAAATCTTACTCAAGATAAGATTGCTGAATATTTGTCTTTGAATCAAAGTATGATTGCCAAAATGGAAAAAGGTGAAAGGAATATCACGTCGGATGTTATTGAGAAACTATCTGCCCTGTTTTGCTGTACGGTTGAATATCTTTTGTTTGGCGAACAAGCTGAACAACAGTGTGTCATATCGTTTAGAAAAAATAAAATAGTAGACCAAGATCTTAAAGTTTTAGCGAAAATCAATAAAATTGTATTGAATCAATTTGAGATAGATCAGCTATTGGAGACAAAATAAATGATTGATAAAATGGATTTAAGTAATAAAGCTTCAAATCTTAGAAAAAAGTTGGGAGCTGACGGTGAAGCGCCGATAGATATTTTTAAATTGGTACAAAAGATAGAGAATTTGACGCTGGTATTTTATGGACTCGGAAAGAATATTAGCGGAGTCTGTTATAAAGGAACTCAGTCAAGTCTCATTGTAATCAATTCAGACATGTCATTAGGAAGACAAAGATTTTCTTTAGCACATGAACTGTATCATCTTTATTATGATGAGGTGAAGAAGAGTTCAGTCAGTCTTATCTTGATTGGTGAAGGAGATGAAACTGAAAGAAAAGCGGATCAGTTTGCTTCATATTTTTTAGTTTCCCCATCTTCACTGTATAGGATGGTTGAGGAAATCAGAGAAAATGCTAATAGAACTCATCTTGAAGTAGAAGATATTATAAAATTGGGTCAGTTTTATGGTATCAGTCATAAAGCTATGTTATATAGATTGCGGAATGATGGATACCTTGATGCAGAAGAAATTAAAAATATGGATATTAGTGTTATAGAGACAGCTTCAAGATTAGGCTATGATACAAGTTTATATCGTCCTTTGTCAGAAAGTAAAAAGGAAATGGTATTAGGACACTATATTAAATCGACTGAACAACTTTTAGAAAATAACAGAATTTCGCAAGGGAAGTATGAGGAACTGCTACTAGATGCTTTCAGATATGATATTGTATATGGGCTAGATGAAGAGGGGGAGTTGTCGTTTGACTAGTCGTGTATTTATTGATACAGATTGTATTTCAGCATTTTTATGGGTTGGCACTGAACATCTTTTAGAAAAGCTCTATTCGGGTAAAATTGTTATTCCACAAGAGGTGTATGATGAAATCAATATACCTACAATTCCCCACTTAAAATCTAGGATAGACCAGTTAGTAGCTAAGGGTTCGGCTGAGATTGTGAGCATAGACATTGGAACTGAGGAATACGCATTATATAGAAATTTAACAAGAAATCATGATAGTAACAAGGTTATTGGTAAGGGAGAAGCGGCTTCTATTTCCTTAGCGAAAAAGCATAACGGGATATTAGGAAGTAATAACCTAAGAGATGTTGAACCATATGTAGAAGAATTTTCTTTAGAACATATGACGACAGGAGATATACTGGTTGAAGCGTTTAAAGCGCAATTTATTACTGAACAAGATGGCATCATATCTGGAATAATATGCTTAAAAAGAAAAGGAAAATTGGTGCAAATTCATTTTCAGACTATCTTCGTGGAAGTGTTCATCAAAATAGACAAAAATAAATTTGGATAAATCGAACTTACTATTCAGGAGGCATATGAGCACTTCGAAGGAGAAAAGTGTCAAATTGAGCCTATAAGAGTAGAAATGACCTACATAGGGGATGAGAGAAAAGTTGTCCTTGAAGTTTCCTTGAACGATCAGTCGCATGTCAAACGATATGTAGGGTAATGTGAGAAGGGATAGCGAGTAGTTTTTGGTTATTTTATCAAAAAACTTGCATTTTATCATACTGAATGATAAAATACAAGAAAAATAGTAGAATAAAGGAAAGCTTTTCTAAAATGTGTATCTCCCCACAGGATTCGTTCTTGTGGGATTTTTTTCGTTAAAGAAAGCGATAAATATTGACTTTTTTAAAGAAAGATGTCATAATTAAGTTGGAAAAAACGTAAAAGTATCACTTTTCTCGTTATCCCGACTCCCAAAACGTCGTTAAACCGCTCGGCAATCCATGGAGACATGGACACATAGTAGTAAGCACGCTATGTGGCTTGGCAGAGCTAAAAACTGTTCCCTTGCGATAAGCCTAATAAGCACAACATAGGGAGTTAGAGAAGCCGACTCTAATCATCCACTTTGGGCAGTAGTGAGAACTGCCCCGTGCTTTTTTTATTTTGAGAAAATATGGAGTTTGTCGTTGAAATTACTTGATTGTATTTTAGATTATCAAGAGAAATTCGATGGAAAAACATGTCAAGTATCAACGAATTATAAGCATTTAGAGACTTTCGAAGTAGATTTTTGCTTGACTGATTTACATCACTTATTTGGCTTGCACAAAATCACACGAGATTATGCTAGTTAAACAATACCTGCTATTCAAGCTGGTGTTTTTATTTTGGAAGAATATAAAAATAATCCCATGTACAACGATGTTATAGAAAGGATATCTTTGTATAGTTTTATCGGTGATATCTTCTATTCTAAGATAACAAGTTGTTGTATCCTAGCCAAAGATTTATCTAAAAACACTATGAAGTTGGACGTCATATTTTTTGAAGATAGAAACAAAAGATCCGCAATTTTAGGTTTACGAAGAGATAAAAGTGGAGTGTTTAAACCGGTTACTCTACATTTTACAAGCGCTAAGAAATATGCTAAAGTTCGTAAAACAGATGTGAAAGAAATTAAATGGTTATAAAAAAAACTTTTCGCAGGCTTCGGCTTGCGTTTTTTTTGTTTGATAAAATTAAAAAAATGTGCAAAAATAAGTAGAATTGAAAACAGGAAAAAACACCTCCTTTCGATTCGCCAAGCCTCTTCGCAAGGCAATGAGGGGGCGGAGAGACGCGCTCGTCAACAGAAGTATCTCATTGGAAATGTTGCTCACTTTTTTAGTGAGCTTTTTATTTAAGGAATAGGAATGAAAAATAAGAAGTTAAAATTATACTCTTCCAAAATCGCATCAACCCCGTCAGCGTCGCCTTGCCGTAGGTATCTTACTGACCAAGCTAGTGATGGACTTAAATAGGTGGTTTGGAGCGTCCTAGTGGCTAGGAAATGCTGATCATAGTCCTTTGCTGAGGATAGGGTGTCACACTCAACTGGTTGACCTAGTTTATAGAGAGGGAATTACTATAAAATACTCAGGCTTCTATCATATATTTTGAAATGTTTGTGTAATCAAAATGTAACAATAATGTAATATTGACACAAGAGAAGATATACATAAATAAACATAGTAGAACCATCGTATATTTGTTGAAAATAGGTTGTATCAAAAGGTTTTATATGCCTGTGCATATATATATATATATATATATATATATGTCGCTTTTTTCTTGCCTTTCCTGACTCTATCTTGTCAGCGAGGGGGTTGATTTGTATGTCAGAAGTGTTACTATATAGTTGATATATTATCGTCTATCGGCTTTTTGCGCGCTTTCTAAGCTCGGGGAAGCTCTCAGGCGAGGAAAGGATTCACTTATGTTTAAGAAAAAGAATGATGGTAATGGAGAGAAAATTTTCCGTTATTCCATTCGTAAATACCATTTTGGGGCTGCTAGTGTTGCTGTGGCGGCTCTGATGTTTTTTGCAAATGGGGTGCAAGCGCAGGCACCTGCAGTATCTTCGGCAACAGCCAGTGATGTAGTTGCTGGATCTGCTGGAAATTCAGATGGGGAACCACAGGAGTCAGATGGGGAAGAGCCAGAGAAGGTCTCTCAGACTGAACCGTCGGCTGAGCTCCAGTCTACAGGGGAGTCAAAGTCTCCAGAGACTAAAGCCGAGGACGCTAGTAAGGGGCAGGAAACAGATGCCCTTGCTCCTACCAAACCAGAGGCAAAACCAGCTGCTCAAGAAACTTCTCAATCAGAGAGAGAAAAAGAGCAAGACCAGCCCACATCTGCCACTAAAACGACAGAAGCTAAATCACTCCAAGGCAATCTGCAAGCTTTGTTGGAAAAACTAACTCTTAGCTCCATGAAAGCGCTCCACGATGAAGTGGAAGCAGGTCTAGCAGCAGCTAAGGCAGTTTTGGACGACCCAAAAGCGACGCAAGCGCAGGTTGATGAGCAAGTAAGAGCTATGGAAGAACTTACGCGCCGTGTCAATCAAGCCTTGAATCCGTCGCTACCAAGCTCTACAGTCTCAGAGGAAGCAAGTCTGACAAATCATGGGCTTTCTGCACCAGACGGAGCTGTGACCAATCAAGGAAGTGGAGGAAAGCGTCGTAAAAGAGGTGGTTTGAGCCAAGCCACACCAGCTGTGGATCAGGTGAGCCCAGAAACTGTAGGTAACTCAGAAAAAACTGAATCTAGTGAAAAGCCTAGTCGACAAGAACTTCCAACCTACACCAATACGACAGAAGGTGAAAACGGCGTCTATGGACTAAAAGATGAATTAGAGTCTATTGTCAAACGACTTAAAGAAAATCAAGCGTCGGAAGATAAAATCCAAGCAGCAAAAGCAGCAGCTGATAAGTTTAATGAAGCATTTTCTAAGGGTGATACCATCAGCCAAGAAGATTTTGCCGCTGCCCTAGTCGACCTGAAAAAATCCCGAGACCTCATCGAAGGAGTGCTGGAAGAAAAATATGGTGAGGAAACTACAGCTGGAGGAGTAACTCCTAAACCACGTGATGGTGGCTACTCTGACTTTCGTAATGCTACCTACAGTGGAAGGTCTGCAAGGGCGACAAGTCCCTTAGATCGACATGAAAGTTACATTGAAAACGGTAAGTCGGGAGATAAAACCTACGATAGATACACCTATGTGTTTTTCTCTAGTAGAAGACTGATAAACAAAAAGACCGATCCTGTCTATCATGCAAAAACCTATATTCTTGCAAAAGTAACTCCTACAAAGGATGGTTTCCATTGGGAGTTGGAGATAAATAATGGACATAGAGGAGTACCTGGAACGGGTGTTTGGTTTACGATCCCTTCGGGGCAGGCATACAAGCCAGGTACAGATAGTATTAGTATTTATCGCAAAGGTGGCGGCACCACTGCTGTATCTTCTAATGCCGGGGATTTACTTTCCCTTCTAAAACACTCTGAAACAGGCTTTGGAAATCAGACTAAAGGAACAGTTAGTAATACTGGTATCGATAGAAGGCATAGTCCGAGCGGCCTACCAGTAGCAACCTTTGAGGATTTAGCTCGTCATGGTGCAGGACTCAACCAACCATATGAGAGAAAAAATGAGACTCAGGCGATGCAAGAGCAATCAAATGAAAAATTTAGACATATAAATAATAGTGGTTCGGATTTATATTATTTTTCGCTGGGAAATGGTGACAATAGTTACAAAATAACTTTCGATACTCAAGGGAATAACGATATCAACAAGCTTGACTATGCTGTAGGTACGAGAGGAAATGAAGGTGCATGGACGTTCCTTGTCAATCAGTGGCATTCCAGAACATATCAGGAGGCGAAAGAGGGTGCCAAGGATGACATAGAGCAAGCTAGACGAGTAAAAAACGACTCTATTAGCAAGAATAAACAATTATCCCAAGTGGAGCAAAATAGAGCTACTGCAAAAGTTGATACCTATGCACGTCAAGCTACACGTGAGCTTGACAATGCCAGCAGCTTTGTTGAGGTGGATGATGCCTTGCAACGGGGATTGGATAATATCAACGGAGTGAACCCAGTAGGGAAAGAGAAAGC
>NZ_VMMD01000031.1:0-558 GCF_013277015.1 Streptococcus sp. 1032
TTCTTTTGAAGTCACTGAGTGAATGTTCGATGACGCATAGTCTTTCTCTTCACTTCCTACTGTGATTCCGACAACTCCCGTATTCGTATGAAGGTCTTCGCCACTCAAGGTGTCTGTTGGTTTCTTAACGATGTCTTTCGTACGTACGGTATGTCCTTCTTTAGTGTAAGCACTACTGTTTGTACTATTTTCAAGATCACCTTCTCCAACTTTTGCGGTGACGGTGACGCTATCGCCTACTTTGTCCGCTGGAACTTCAATCGATCCGTTTGTGATGTTCACGCCAGAATCGTTACCCTCTACAGTCCAGTTACCGTCAGTACCTTTCTTGACAGTCACTTTTCCACCGTCTTTCAACGGAATCTCAATCTTATCTCCTCCGTTGTCTGCGGCTGGTGTCACTTTCAAGTTACCGTTTTGCCATTGTCCTACCGTTGGTGCGGTTGGCGCAGCTTTGGTTACTTTCAACTTAACAGTCGTGTCTTCGCTACTTCCGTCAGTGTAAGTAATCGTGACTGGAATATCTTTGGTGCTTCCTGCTGTTAAGGCTGGTAATGC
>NZ_VMMD01000032.1:0-42869 GCF_013277015.1 Streptococcus sp. 1032
ATAAGACTGACGAAGTCAGGAACCATACCTACGACAAGCCGACGCTGATATGGTTTGAATTTGATTTTTGAAGAGTATTAAATGAGTATGAAAAGAGAATTTTTTCATTAGAAAACGCATAATATTGAGTGTTTTGACACCTGCTATTATGCGTTTTTTATAATTTTTGCACCTTTCTTAGCCTTTGTTATCGACAAGTATTGTTCTAGCTCCTTGTTTTTAGAATGGCAATTTCCCAGCGAAAGCACCCAGTTTTTTCTTGGTAGTTTCATCGATTTGTTCAAGAGCAGAGTTGATGGCTTGAACGGTCATATCAGAAAGAGTTTCAAGGTCCTCTGGGTCAATGATAGCTGGATTGAAATCAATGCTGACAACTTTCTTATCTCCAGTTAAGGTCGCTTGGACAAGGTCTTGAGCAGATTTGCCAACAAATTGCATAGCTGCAAGTTCAGCTTGACTTTGTTCCATTTGTTTTTGAAGTTTTTGTGCTTGGCGCATCATGTTTTGCATGTTCATCATAAGATTTCTAAAGTTCCTTTCATCTCAAGGGGATAATCCTTGTTGTTAACAAGTGCCTGATTTTCTATCCTAATTGTTCTTAGTAGCATAGCCATCAAGCCCAAGTATTGATTTTATTATATCATTTTTTTAAGACATAGTCTTTTATTGGTAAGAGTTATTTATGTCAAGGAGTAATTAGAAATAAATTAAAATAATGATTTTTGCTAAGAGGGGCTCTATTCTAGTTTCATGGAAATGATTTTACTAAAGGTTCGTATGCTTTGTTTACCAATATGTTACCTCTATCTATTTTTGGAAAAATAGTTGTTTATTATTTTTATGCTAATAGTAAAATCTAAATGGTAGCCTACGATTTTTTAGAAAGAAAATGGTACAATATTCTAAGAGAAAATACAATGGGAGGGAAAATGAGGTTATTACCTATAAGAAAAATATCACGTCAGTCTAAAAGGTTAGCACTTTTTTTGACGTTTTGTGCTGGATATGTGGATGCTTACACTTTTATTGTTCGTGGGAATACCCTTGTAGCTGGACAAACTGGAAATGTTGTCTTTCTTTCGGTAGAGCTAATACAGAATAATGTTTCGGATGTTAGGGATAAGCTTTTAACCTTAATAGCGTTTATGCTGGGAGTTTTTTTACTAACCATTTATAAGGAAAAATTGAGAATTGTAAAAAAGCCAATTCTGTCACTGATTCCTTTGGCAATCCTATCAATCATTATTGGTTTTGTTCCGCAGACTGTAGATAATATCTATCTAGTGCCGCCCTTGGCCTTCTGTATGGGACTGGTGACAACTGCTTTTGGAGAAGTATCGGGTATTGCCTACAATAACGCTTTTATGACAGGGAATATCAAACGAACCATGCTAGCTTTTGGGGATTATTTCCGAACCAAGCACACACCTTTTTTGCGTGAAGGGTTCATATTTGTTAGCCTGCTTAGTAGTTTTGTCCTTGGTGTTGTCTTTTCAGCTTATTTGACGATTTTCTATCATGAAAAGACCATTCTTGGTGTTCCTATTATGATGAGCATTTTTTATCTCAGTATGCTTTTTGCCTCGTGGCGGAAAAAAGTAAAAGAAAAGTAAAAGAAAAAGCTTCATTTTAGGTGTTATTACTTGTAAGAAAATAGGAGATATGCTATACTTAGAGAGTTGACTATGCACGTTCCTGTGCAACCGCACGAACATCGTTGCTTGATTATTCAAGTTTAAGTGGTTCGTCCCACGATGCTAGGCGAGTCTTCACAAAAAATCGGGGAAACCCATAAAAATCATAGGAGGTGCATAATGAGCACATACGCAATTATCAAAACTGGCGGAAAACAAGTTAAAGTTGAAGTTGGTCAAGCAGTTTACGTTGAAAAATTGAACGTTGAAGCTGGTCAAGAAGTTACTTTTAACGAAGTTGTTCTTGTTGGTGGTGAAAACACTGTTGTCGGAACTCCACTTGTTGCTGGAGCTACTGTAGTTGGAACTGTTGAAAAACAAGGAAAACAAAAGAAAGTTGTTACTTACAAGTACAAACCTAAAAAAGGTAGCCACCGTAAGCAAGGTCACCGTCAACCATATACAAAAGTTGTCATCAACGCAATTAACGCTTAATTTTAAGGAGAACACATGATACAGGCAGTCTTTGAGAGAGCCGAAGATGGCGAGCTGAGGAGTGCGGAAATTACTGGACACGCCGAGAGTGGCGAATACGGCTTAGATGTCGTGTGTGCATCGGTTTCTACGCTTGCCATTAACTTTATCAATTCCATTGAGAAATTTGCAGGCTATGAACCAATCCTAGAATTAAACGAAGATGAAGGTGGCTATCTGATGGTTGAGATTCCAAAAGACCTGCCTTCACACCAGAGAGAAATGACCCAGTTATTCTTTGAATCATTTTTCTTAGGTATGGCAAACTTATCGGAGAACTCTTCTGAGTTCGTCCAAACCAGAGTTATCACAGAAAACTAACACGGAGGAAAACATTATGTTAAAAATGACTCTTAACAACTTGCAACTTTTCGCCCACAAAAAAGGTGGAGGTTCTACATCAAACGGACGTGATTCACAAGCAAAACGTCTTGGAGCTAAAGCAGCTGACGGACAAACTGTAACAGGTGGATCAATCCTTTACCGTCAACGTGGTACACACATCTACCCAGGTGTAAACGTTGGACGTGGTGGAGACGATACTTTGTTCGCTAAAGTTGAAGGCGTAGTACGCTTTGAACGTAAAGGACGCGATAAAAAACAAGTTTCTGTTTACCCAATCGCTAAATAAAAAGGTTCAGTGAACCTTTTTATCCTGAGCCTTGAAATGTAAAGGCGAGGAAGCTAGAAGTAGCATTAAATAAGGCTTTCCGAGTTTTTCGGAGAGCCTGTTTTTTTGTTTTGGTACCCATACTTTTTAATATGTATAGTGGATTGAATCTGGAATAGAACACTGCTAAAAATTGATTTGAGTTTCCTACTCGATTTCTTCAGATTTTATTTCAATTGACTATAAGAACTGGTATCTGGTTTCAAATATTGGCTTGTCGTCCCTTAACTTGTCTGAATGGCTTGAGCCGTTCCTTCTGATAAGGGAAAATGATATTCTTTAACTGAAACTGTCTGAGAATCCAAGCTAACAGACGGAGAGAAAAATAGCTCCAATCTGAAGCACACTGGATGGGAGTTGTTGAAAATCAGTCATCTAGTTTTTCTTTACTGCTTTGGCTTTTTTCTTTGTCATCAGGGAAAGTGACTTGCTTCAAATCAGGGAGTTTAGGAAACTCTTCAAATATCTTGCACAAGTTGTCTCGTTTTGTAAATTTTACAGCCATAGGTGTACCTCGATTCTAAATTCTACCTTTTCGGCACCAATTAGTAATTTAAAGTTCTCAGGAGTTAGTTGCATTGCTTTTTCATACATAAGCATAGTATGACACTTTATGGTTACCGAACAAGTCTAATCACTCCTTTCAAACTTTTGAAGATGGCCTACAAGTTTTTGAGAAGAATATTGCAAAGTTCATAGTTAAGCAACGATAGAGTGAAGTGCTTTTTGAAAACAGCTACACTTCAGGTGAAAAAAACGACATTTCAGATTTTCTGTTCCAGAAATAGCTATCGCTATGATATAATTATTTTATGATTATTACTATTCCTATAAAAAACCAAAAAGATATTGGCACACCATCTGATTCAGTCGTTGTTCTCGGCTATTTTGATGGCATACATAAGGGGCATCAAGAATTATTTCGTGTTGCCAACAAAGCTGCGAGAAAGGATTTATTGCCTATCGTCGTTATGACCTTTAATGAATCTCCAAAGATCGCTTTAGAGCCTTATCATCCAGATTTGTTTTTGCATATTTTGAACCCTGCTGAACGTGAAAGAAAATTAAAGCGCGAAGGTGTAGAAGAATTATATCTCCTTGATTTTAGTAGTCAATTCGCTAGTCTCACGGCAGAAGAATTTTTTGCAACTTATATCAAGGCTATGAATGCCAAAATTATTGTTGCAGGTTTTGATTATACATTTGGTTCTGACAAAAAAACAGCAGAAGATTTAAAGGATTACTTTGATGGAGAAGTTATCATTGTTCCACCTATAGAAGATGAGAAAGGAAAGATTAGTTCAACTCGTATCCGTCAAGCTATTTTAGATGGAAATGTGAAAGAAGCAGGAGAACTTTTGGGGGCACCGCTTCCATCCAGAGGTATGGTGGTTCATGGTAATGCTCGTGGTCGTACGATTGGTTATCCAACAGCTAATTTGGTGCTTTTAGACCGTACTTATATGCCAGCAGATGGCGTTTATGTCGTTGATGTTGAGATTCAAAGACAGAAGTATCGTGCTATGGCTAGTGTCGGGAAAAACGTGACCTTTGATGGAGAAGAAGCACGTTTTGAAGTCAATATTTTTGATTTTAATCAAGATATTTATGGGGAAACCGTCATGGTTTATTGGCTTGATCGTATTCGAGATATGACCAAATTTGATTCTGTTGATCAATTAGTGGATCAGTTAAAGGCTGATGAAGAAGTAGCTCGAAATTGGTCTTAAGAGCTTGAGTAAACAAAAAAGAGGTTGTTTGTAACCCAAAAGATAGATGATTTAGTCTAACTTTTGAGGTCACGACATTACCTCTTTTTATTCTTTTTCAAAGGTAAATCCTTCTCCAAGGATTTCGTGGGCTTCTGTAATAGTGATAAAGGCTTGAGGATCGATTCGATGAATCATTTCCTTCATTTTCACAATCTCATTTCTACCGACAATACAGTAGATAATCTTCAAATCTTTTTGACTATAGTAGCCTTGACCTGAGATGAAAGTAACGCCTCTTCCTAGGTCATCATTAATCGCTTTAGCAAGTTGGTCAGGACGTTTTGTGATAATCATAAAGCCTTTACCAGCATAGCCTCCTTCGCCAATCAAATCAATGACACGAGAAACGATAAAATCAAATAAGAGTGTGTAGGAAACCAATCTCAAATCCTTGAAGATAAGGAGAATGAGCATGAGAATACAAAAATCTAAGATAAAGAGCAGTTTTCCCATTGATATATGAGTGTATTTATTGAGAATACGAGCTAGAATATCAGTTCCGCCAGTTGTACCTCCAGCATTAAAGATAATTCCAAGACCAATTCCCAATAGAATCCCAGCTATAAGAGCAGTGATTAGTAAATCACCTTGAAGATCAATATGAAGTGGAATACGCTCAAAAAAGGCTAACCAGGCGGATAAGGCTAAGGTTCCTAGCAAACTAGAATAGAGGGATTTTGCTCCAAATATTTTCCAAGCTAGGATGAAAAGGGGAATGTTAATCAGCAAGTTCATGAGCGAAACAGGGATTTTAAAAAGATAAAAGGTGATAAGGGTAATACCTGTTGCCCCTCCTTCAAAGAGATGATGAGGAACTACAAAATAAGTTAGACCAAAAGCATAAATAGCAGCACCTAGTAAAATGGTTAAAATGGGGTAAATTTTTTTAATCATAGGACACCTCTTTTCTTATAAGTTGATTATATCAAATTTTTACGGAAAATTTGAGTGACTCCATTAGGATTTTTAATCTTTTTTTGATATAATTAAAAGTAAGAAAACCAATCTGAATCCTAAAATAGAAAGATTGATACTATGACAAAAATTAAGATTGTAACCGATTCATCTGTTACTATTGAACCAGAACTAGTAAAGCAATTAGATATTACGGTAGTGCCACTATCTGTAATGATTGATAATGTTGTTTATTCTGATGCTGATTTGAAAGAAGAAGGTAAATTTCTTCACTTGATGCAAGAAGCTAAGAATCTTCCGAAAACAAGTCAGCCGCCTGTAGGTGTCTTTGCTGAAGTTTTTGAAGACCTGTGCAAGGATGGTAGCCAGATTCTTGCTATTCATATGTCTCATGCTCTTTCGGGGACTGTAGAAGCAGCACGCCAAGGTGCTAGTTTATCTACTGCAGATGTGACTGTTGTTGATAGTTCCTTCACTGACCAAGCCTTGAAATTCCAAGTTGTTGAGGCTGCGAGATTAGCTCAAGAAGGCAAAGACATGGAGACAATTTTAGCTCATGTAGAAGAGGTTAAAAACCATACGGAGCTCTATATTGGCGTTTCTACTCTAGAAAATCTAGTAAAAGGTGGACGAATTGGCCGTGTAACTGGATTGTTAAGCTCCCTTCTCAATATCCGTGTTGTCATGCAAATGAAAGACCATGAATTGCAGCCAATGGTTAAAGGTCGTGGAGCTAAAACTTTTAAAAAATGGTTAGATGAGTTGATAACATCGCTTTCTGAACGTTCTGTAGCAGAGATTGGAATTTCATATTCTGGTAGTGCTGATTGGGCAAAAGAGATGAAAGAAAGCTTACAAGCTTATGTTGAACAGCCAATTTCTGTTTTGGAAACGGGTTCCATTATTCAAACTCACACGGGTGAGAACGCTTGGGCTATTTTGGTACGTTACCACTCCTAAAAAAATAAAGAAAATGGGAAGAAATAGCGTTTTTAACTTGACCTAAAAGGGATTTTAGGATATGATTATATTTGTTAATTAGAAATTATTTGGAGGAATCGTTAACATGGCAAACAAACAAGATTTGATCGCTAAAGTAGCAGAAGCTACAGAATTGACTAAGAAAGACTCAGCAGCAGCAGTTGAAGCTGTATTTGCAGCAGTAGCTGACTATCTTGCAGCTGGTGAAAAAGTTCAATTGATCGGTTTTGGTAACTTTGAAGTTCGTGAGCGTGCAGAACGTAAAGGTCGCAACCCACAAACTGGTAAAGAAATGACAATTGCAGCTTCTAAAGTTCCAGCATTCAAAGCTGGTAAAGCTCTTAAAGACGCTGTTAAATAATTGGTGTTCAAAAAGCCTATTGTATCAAGCTTTCTAGCTTGGTCAGTAGGCTTTTTAATTATGAAATCTAGTAATAAATAGAGTTAAAAAGTTGAATGCTCCGAAAATATTGTATATATAGTAGTTGAATCTAAAATAGTACGAAACAATTTCTAAAACATTTATAGAAATTAATTTTACTTCCTCAATCGATTTGTTCTCATCTTATTTCAATCTGCTATACGTACGTATATAATGAAAAGAATTAAATAATAGACTTGTGCGATAACTATTTGAAGCAAGATTGGCTGGTTAGAAAATCCAACAAGATAGCGAAGGAATCTAACATAAAATATACATAATTTATTTTATGTTATAAACCCTTCGCTAAAATACTTACCATTATCTTGAATGCCTTAGGGAAACATGCTATACTACTTGTATGATTATTTTACAAGCTAATAAAATTGAACGTTCTTTTGCAGGAGAGGTTCTTTTCGATAATATTAACCTGCAGGTTGATGAACGAGACCGGATTGCTCTTGTTGGGAAAAATGGAGCAGGTAAGTCTACTCTTTTGAAGATTTTGGTTGGAGAAGAGGAGCCAACTAGTGGAGAAATCAATAAGAAAAAAGATATTTCTCTATCTTACCTAGCCCAAGATAGCCGTTTTGAATCTGAAAACACTATCTACGATGAAATGCTTCATGTCTTTGATGATTTGCGTCGGACTGAGAAACAACTGCGTCAGATGGAGTTGGAGATGGGAGAAAAGTCTGGTGCTGATTTGGATAAACTGATGTCAGATTACGACCGCTTATCTGAGAATTTTCGCCAAGCAGGTGGCTTTACCTATGAAGCTGATATACGAGCGATTTTAAATGGATTCAAGTTTGACGAATCTATGTGGCAGATGAAAATTGCTGAGCTTTCTGGTGGTCAAAACACCCGTCTGGCTCTAGCCAAAATGCTACTTGAAAAGCCCAATCTTTTGGTATTGGACGAACCAACCAACCACTTGGATATTGAAACCATTGCCTGGCTAGAGAATTACTTGGTAAACTATAGCGGTGCCCTCATTATTGTCAGCCACGACCGTTATTTCTTAGACAAGGTTGCGACAATTACGCTAGATTTGACCAAGCATTCCTTGGATCGCTATGTGGGGAATTACTCTCGTTTTGTTGAGTTGAAGGAGCAAAAACTAGCTACTGAGGCAAAAAACTATGAAAAGCAACAGAAGGAAATTGCTGCTCTGGAAGATTTTGTCAATCGCAATTTAGTCCGTGCTTCGACGACCAAACGTGCCCAATCTCGCCGCAAACAACTGGAAAAAATGGAACGTTTGGACAAGCCTGAAGCGGGTAAGAAATCAGCCAATATGACCTTCCAGTCTGAAAAAACGTCGGGCAATGTTGTTTTGACTGTTGAAAATGCGGCTATTGGCTATGATGGGGAAGTCCTGTCACAACCGATTAACCTAGACCTTCGTAAGATGAATGCTGTTGCCATCGTTGGTCCCAATGGTATTGGCAAGTCAACCTTTATCAAATCTATCGTGGATCAGATTCCGTTTATCAAGGGTGAAAAACGCTTTGGCGCTAATGTTGAGGTTGGTTACTATGATCAGACTCAAAGCAAGCTGACACCAAGTAATACTGTACTGGATGAACTTTGGAATGATTTCAAATTGACACCGGAAGTTGAAATCCGTAACCGCCTAGGTGCTTTCCTTTTTTCTGGAGATGATGTCAAAAAATCAGTCGGCATGCTGTCTGGTGGCGAAAAAGCTCGCTTACTTTTAGCTAAACTGTCTATGGAGAACAACAACTTCTTGATTCTGGATGAGCCAACTAACCACTTGGATATTGATAGCAAGGAAGTGCTAGAAAATGTCTTGATTGACTTTGATGGAACTCTTCTATTCGTCAGCCACGACCGTTACTTTATCAATCGTGTGGCAACTCATGTACTGGAATTGTCAGAGAATGGATCAACTCTCTATCTTGGAGATTACGATTACTATGTTGAGAAGAAATCAGAAGTAGAAATGATTCAAACTGAGGAAGCTTCAACCAGCAATCAAGCAACAGAAGCAAGCCCAGTTAATGACTATCAAGCTCAGAAAGAAAGTCAAAAAGAAGTTCGTAAGCTCATGCGACAAATAGAAAGTCTAGAAGCTGAAATTGAAGAGTTAGAAAGTCAAAGTCAAGCCATTTCTGAACAAATGTTGGAAACAAACGATGCCGACAAACTGATGGAATTGCAGGCAGAGCTGGACAAAATCAGCCATCGTCAGGAAGAAGCCATGCTTGAGTGGGAAGAATTATCAGAGCAGGTGTAAAGATGGAACGTCTTGGAAAAGTACTTCGTGAATTTCGGACAAGTGGAAATTATTCTTTAAAGGAGGCTGCAGGCGAGTCCTGCTCTACCTCTCAGTTATCTCGCTTTGAGCTTGGGGAGTCTGACCTAGCAGTCTCACGTTTCTTTGAGATTTTGGATAACATTCATGTCACAATCGAAAATTTCATGGACAAGGCTAGGGATTTTCAAAATCATGAACATGTTGCTATGATGGCGCAGATTATTCCGCTTTACTACTCAAATGATATTGCAGGTTTTCAAAAGCTTCAAAGGGAACAACTTGAAAAGGCTAAGAGTTCGATCAATCCCCTTTATTTTGAGCTGAACTGGATTTTGCTACAAGGTTTGATTTGTCAAAGAGATTCGAGTTATGATATGAAGCAAGATGATTTGGATAAGGTAGCAGATTATCTCTTTAAAACGGAAGAATGGACCATGTATGAGTTGATTCTTTTCGGAAACCTCTATAGTTTCTACGATGTGGACTATGTAACTCGGATTGGTAGAGAAGTTATGGAGAGGGAGGAATTTTACCTAGAGATTGGTCGCCATAAGAGATTAGTATTGATTTTGGCCCTCAATTGTTACCAGCATTGTTTAGAGCATCTTTCTTTTGACAATGCAAGCTATTTTGAGACTTATACAGAGAAGATTATTGGTAAAGGTATTAAGCTTTATGAGCGTAATATTTTCCATTATCTAAATGGTTTTGCCTTATATCAAAAAGGACAGTGTAAAGAAGGTTGTAAGCAGATGCAAGAGGCCATGCATATTTTTGATGTGCTAGATCTCCCAGAGCAAGTAGCCTACTATCAGGAACATTACGAAAAATTTGTCAAAGATTAATTTTCCCAAATAAGGGAAAAAATAAAAAGCACCTTTCAGTTTTGATACAATAGTTTCAAAATTTGAGAGGAGTTTTTATATGAATCGCTATGCCGTACAGTTGATTAGCCGTGGAGCTGTTAACAAGATAGGAAATATGCTCTATGATTATGGAAATAGTGTCTGGTTGGCTTCCATGGGGACTATCGGGCAGACTGTTTTAGGAATGTATCAGATTTCTGAACTCGTCACATCTATTCTCGTAAATCCCTTTGGTGGAGTCATTTCAGACCGTTTTTCTCGTCGCAAAATTTTGATGACGACAGACCTTATTTGTGGGATTCTTTGTCTGGCTATTTCTTTTATAAGGAATGACAGCTGGATGATTGGAGCTTTGATTGTTGCTAACATTGTGCAGGCTATTGCTTTTGCCTTTTCTCGTACAGCCAATAAAGCTATTATAACTGAAGTGGTGGAGAAAGATGAGATTGTGATCTATAACTCTCGCTTAGAGCTGGTTTTGCAGGTTGTAGGTGTTAGCTCTCCTGTTCTTTCCTTCCTTGTTTTACAGTTTGCAAGTCTCCATATGACGCTACTGCTAGACTCGCTGACTTTTTTCATTGCTTTTGTTCTAGTGGCTTTCCTTCCGAAAGAGGAAGCAAAAGTTCAAGAGAAAAAGGCTTTTACTGGGAGAGATATTTTTGTAGATATCAAGGATGGGTTACACTATATCTGGCATCAGCAAGAAATTTTTTTCCTTTTGCTGGTAGCTTCCAGCGTCAATTTCTTTTTTGCAGCTTTTGAATTTCTCCTCCCCTTTTCGAATCAGCTTTACGGGTCAGAAGGAGCCTATGCAAGTATTTTAACTATGGGGGCTATTGGTTCCATCATTGGGGCTCTTCTAGCTAGTAAAATTAAAGCTAATGTTTATAATCTTTTGATTTTACTGGCTTTGACAGGTGTCGGAGTTTTTATGATGGGATTACCACTGCCAACTTTTCTTTCCTTTTCTGGAAATTTAGTTTGTGAATTGTTTATGACGATTTTTAATATTCACTTTTTTACTCAAGTACAAACCAAGGTTGAGAGCGAATTTCTTGGGAGAGTACTAAGTACGATTTTTACCTTAGCTATTCTATTTATGCCTATTGCAAAAGGATTTATGACAGTCTTGCCAAGTGTACATCTCTCTTCTTTCCTGATAATTGGAAGTGGTGTTATCATCTTGTCTTGTATATCGTTTATTTATGTTCGAACTCATTTTGAAAAATTGATATAAGGCTGCTTGAGTTTCAAAAATAATTTCAAACTAAGTATTTTTTCCGCCCTTCTCGTTTGTGAGGAGGGCTTAGTTTATGGTAAAATGGTCTTATGAATAAAAGAATGAATGAGTTAGTCGCCTTGCTCAATCGCTATGCGACTGAGTACTATACCAGCGATAATCCATCGGTTTCAGACAGTGAGTATGACCGTCTTTACCGAGAGTTGGTTGAGTTAGAAACTGCCTATCCAGATCAAGTATTAGCAGACAGTCCGACCCATCGTGTTGGTGGTAAGGTTTTAGATGGTTTTGAAAAATACAGTCATCAGTATCCTCTTTATAGTTTGCAGGATGCTTTTTCACGTGAGGAGCTTGAAGCTTTTGATGCGCGTGTTCGTAAGGAAGTGGCTCATCCAACCTATATTTGTGAGCTGAAAATCGATGGCTTATCTATCTCGCTGACGTATGAAAAGGGGATTTTAGTTGCAGGTGCAACACGTGGAGACGGTTCTGTTGGGGAGAACATCACAGAAAATCTTAAGCGTGTTAAAGACATTCCTTTAACTTTGCCAGAAGAACTAGATATCACAGTTCGTGGGGAATGTTATATGCCACGCGCTTCTTTTGACCAGGTTAATCAAGCTCGCCAAGAAAATGGAGAGCCTGAATTTGCCAATCCCCGTAATGCGGCGGCAGGCACACTACGTCAGCTGGATACAGCAGTAGTTGCCAAGCGCAATCTTGCAACGTTTCTCTATCAAGAAGCCAGCCCGTCAACTCGTGACAGCCAAGAAAAGGTTTTGAAGCACCTAGAACAACTTGGTTTTGTAGTCAATTCTAAACGAATTCTGGCTGAAAGCATGGATGAGATTTGGAATTTTATCCAAGAAGTAGGAGAGGAACGGGAAAATCTGCCTTATGATATTGATGGAGTTGTAATCAAGGTCAATGACCTAGCAAGCCAAGAAGAACTCGGTTTTACCGTCAAGGCTCCAAAGTGGGCAGTAGCCTACAAGTTTCCTGCTGAAGAAAAAGAAGCTCAACTCTTATCAGTTGATTGGACAGTTGGTCGTACCGGTGTTGTAACCCCAACTGCAAATCTGACACCTGTTCAGCTTGCTGGTACAACTGTTAGCCGTGCGACCCTGCACAATGTGGATTATATTGCTGAAAAAGATATTCGCAAAGACGACACGGTCATCGTCTATAAGGCCGGGGACATCATCCCTGCCGTTTTACGTGTGGTAGAGTCCAAACGGGTTTCTGAAGAGAAACTAGATATTCCTACAAACTGTCCAAGTTGTAACTCTGACTTGTTGCACTTTGAAGATGAAGTGGCTCTCCGTTGTATCAATCCGCGTTGCCCTGCTCAAATCATGGAAGGTTTGATCCACTTTGCCTCTCGAGATGCCATGAATATTACAGGCCTTGGACCATCAGTAGTTGAGAAATTATTTGCTGCAGATCTAGTCAAGGATGTGGCAGATATTTACCGTTTGAAAGAAGAAGATTTTCTCCTTTTAGAGGGGGTCAAGGAAAAGTCCGCTTCTAAACTATATCAGGCTATCCAAGCATCTAAGGAAAATTCAGCCGAGAAACTCTTGTTTGGTTTGGGAATTCGTCATGTCGGCAGTAAGGCCAGTCAGCTTTTACTTCAACATTTTCTCTCAATCGAAAATCTGGCTCAGGCAGATCCAGAGGAAGTGGCTAGTATTGAAAGCCTGGGTGGTGTGATTGCCAAGAGTCTTCAGACTTACTTTGCTACAGAAGGCTCTGAAATTCTTCTCAGAGAATTAAAAGAAGCTGGGGTCAATCTGGACTATAAAGGTCAGACAGTAGTAGCGGATGCAGCCTTGTCAGGTTTGACCGTGGTATTGACTGGAAAATTGGAACGTCTCAAGCGCTCAGAAGCCAAAAGTAAACTCGAAAGTCTGGGTGCCAAGGTAACAGGCAGTGTGTCTAAAAAGACCGACCTCGTCGTGGCAGGAGCAGATGCTGGAAGTAAACTTCAAAAGGCACAAGAACTTGGTATTGAGGTTAGAGACGAGGCATGGCTAGAAAGTTTGTAATGATCTTTTAAAAATAGAGTTTAGATAGAATGACAATATTTGTTAATCGGGACAAAATCGGTCAAGAATTTATTAGTGAAACAGAAATAAAATAAAAAGGAAAAATAAAAATGTATACCTACCCTATGCGCATTCATTACCATCGCAAGAATGGTGAATATGACACTTGCTCTTTTGTAAAAAGCCAGGATCAACGAATTGATTTACTAACTTACCAAGAAGATTATTTTGGTGCCTTATTTAGCTTTGAACACCCAAGTGTTCATCCCTTAGAAAGCTTGAATTTTGTGGTTCATACCGGCCAAATCAGTAAAGAATATGCTATCCGTTTTAATCACTATCCCCTCTTAACAGAGGTCTGGATTTTGGAAGGCGATGATCGGATTTATTACTCTGAAAATCCTGCTATTGCCAGTCCTTTCTATAAAAATCAAAATCCTTTTGCCTTTGATAAGGCCATTAACAGCGCTAGTTTTGACCATCATTGGGGTTACCAAGGGGAATTGGGTTGCCATGTAGAGGACAATCAGGCTCATTTTTCCCTCTGGTCACCAACAGCGACAGCAGTACAGGTTGTGGTTTATGAATCAGCTACTAATGATGCACCTGTTTGGAAGACTTTTGATATGGAGAGAGGCAATCGCTACTCTTATAACCATAAGGACAATACTATTGGTGTCTGGAGTTTGGATGTTGAGGAAGATTTGACTGGTAAGGCTTATCAGTATCAAGTCCAATTCCCTCATCACGAAACACTGACACGTGATCCTTATACAATAGCGACCAGCCCTGATGGCAAACGTTCTGCTATTCTGAGCCATGCAGAAAAACAAGTCGAAAATTTCGAGGTCAAGCATGGTTCTGATGCTGCTTGGCGTTTGGAAAATCCATGTAAGGCAGTTATTTGTGAAATGCATATTCGTGATTTGACCCAATCACCGACCTCAGGTGTGGATGAACATCTTCGAGGAACGTTCTTGGGTGCTGCTCAGACTGGAACGGTTAACCAGTACGGTCAGTCAACTGCTTTTGATCATATCAAGAAGTTGGGCTACAATTATGTTCAGTTGCAACCAATTGCAGACCGTCACAAAGAATACGATGAGGACGGGAATGTAACCTACAACTGGGGTTATGATCCACAAAACTATAACGCACCAGAAACTAGTTTTTCAACTAATCCAGATGATCCAGCTCAGGTCATTCGTGATTTGAAGACCATGGTTCAAGCTTACCACGATGCGGGTATTGGTGTCATTATGGATGTGGTCTATAACCATACCTTTTCAGTTGTTGATGCACCTTTCCAAACAACTGTCCCTGATTACTATTATCGTATGAATCCAGACGGTACCTTCCAGAATGGAACGGGTGTTGGAAATGAAACAGCCAGTGAACACGAAATGTTTCGCAAGTATATGATTGATTCTCTTCTATACTGGGTGCAGGAATACAATATTGACGGATTCCGTTTTGACTTGATGGGGATTCATGATGTCAAGACCATGCAGATGATTCGTCAGAGTTTGGATGAAATTGACCCTAACATTATCCTCTATGGAGAAGGTTGGGATATGGGAACAGGTCTTGCCCCTTATGATAAGGCTAAGAAAGACAACGCCTACGAAATGCCAAACATTGGTTTCTTTAATGACAATCAGCGTGATGCTGTCAAAGGTGGAGAAGTTTACGGTGCAATTAAATCAGGTTTTGTCAGTGGTGCTGCGACAGAGCCAATTCTAGCTAAAGCAATCCTAGGAAGTCGTGAATTAGGAACCTATACACATCCAAATCAGGTGCTTAACTATGTAGAAGCCCATGACAATTACAATCTTCACGATTTATTGGCAACTCTTCATCCAGACCAAAGTTCAGAACAAATCATGCGCAAGGTTGAGACAGCCACAGCCATGAATCTGCTCATGCAAGGAATGGCCTTTATGGAAATCGGTCAAGAATTTGGTCGTACCAAACTGGTTGCGACTGGTGAGAATGGTGAGTTGACCCATGATGATAGAGAGCGTGCGATGAATAGCTATAATGCTCCTGACAGTGTGAACCAAGTCAACTGGGATTTGATCAATGAGCGTCAAGATAGTATTGAGTTTATCCGTCAAGTCATCCGATTGAAGACAAAAACTGGTGCCTTTTCTTACTCTAGCTATGATGAAATTTACCATCATGTCTTTGTGCATTCTGCGATTGAACATAGCGGCTGCCTTATCTATGAAGTTCATGGGAAAGAACACCTCTTGGTTGTTGTGAATGCTAAATCCGAACCCTATCAGTTTGAGAATGCAGGAAATTTAGCCATGTTGGTAACCAATAGTCGTTCAAAAGAAGATAATGTTTTAGATGATATTAGTCTAGCCGTCTTGAGTGTTTTATAAAGACCATCTATCTCGCTATTCTAACACATTATTGGAAGTGAACGAATAGAAAGAGCTTAGCTAACAACTCACTTGTATAGAAAAGTTGATAAATATTTTCATCAAATGTGTAAAATCAGGAAATTGTTTTCCTGGTTTTATTTTTTTGCTATAAAACAATAATAATCATAGAAAAAATCCGAACTTTTTGGTATTATAGTAGAGAAAAGAAAGGCGTTTTCACATTTTTTTGAAAAAATATTGCTTTACAAGTGGACACATCAGTGAATTTGTTGAAGATTTTCAAAATAATTTTAAAGAAGTATAGTAATTTACTTGAATCTTCTCTAAAAAGGTAGTATAATAAAAACATAGAAAACGCTTACAGAAAAGAGGGGGTATTATGGATAAAAGAGAAGCTTTGCGCACCTTTATGACAGGAGAGAATTTTCACCTTCAGCATTATCTAGGAGCACATAAGGAAGAGCTAAATGGAGAGTATGGTTATACTTTCCGTGTTTGGGCACCTAATGCTCAGGCTGTCCACTTGGTGGGGGATTTTACCAACTGGATTGAGGGTCAGATTCCAATGGTAAGAAATGACTTTGGGGTCTGGGAAGTCTTTACCAATATGGCTCAAGAAGGGCATATTTACAAATATCATGTCACACGTCAAAATGGTCATCAACTGATGAAGATTGACCCTTTTGCTGTCAGATATGAGGCGCGTCCAGGAACAGGGGCAATCGTAACAGAGCTTCCTGAGAAGAAATGGAGGGATGGACTTTGGCTGGCACGAAGAAAACGTTGGGGCTTTGCTGAACGTCCTGTCAATATCTATGAAGTTCACGCTGGCTCATGGAAAAGAAATCCTGATGGTAGTCCTTATAGTTTTGCCCAGCTCAAGGATGAACTCATTCCTTATCTCGTTGAAATGAACTATACTCATATTGAGTTTATGCCCTTGATGTCCCACCCTTTGGGGTTGAGTTGGGGTTATCAGCTTATGGGTTACTTCGCTTTAGAGCATGCTTATGGTAGACCAGAGGAGTTTCAAGATTTTGTCGAGGAGTGTCATATCCATAATATTGGGGTTATCGTAGACTGGGTACCAGGTCACTTTACCATCAATGATGATGCCTTAGCCTATTATGATGGGACACCGACTTTTGAGTACCAAGACCATAATAAGGCTCATAACTATGGTTGGGGCGCTCTCAATTTTGACCTTGGAAAAAATGAAGTCCAGTCCTTCTTGATTTCTTGTATTAAGCATTGGATCGATGTCTATCATTTGGATGGTATTCGTGTGGATGCTGTTAGCAACATGCTCTATTTGGACTATGATGATGCTCCATGGACACCTAACAAAGATGGGGGAAATCTCAACTATGAAGGTTATTATTTCCTTCAACGCTTGAATGACATTATTAAGTTAGAATATCCAGATGTGATGATGATTGCAGAAGAAAGTTCGTCTGCAACCAAGATTACGGGAATGAAAGAGCT
Source organism: Streptococcus sp. 1032 (assembly GCF_013277015.1). Taxonomy (NCBI): domain Bacteria; kingdom Bacillati; phylum Bacillota; class Bacilli; order Lactobacillales; family Streptococcaceae; genus Streptococcus; species Streptococcus sp. 1032. The sequence continues at coordinate 17,244 of NZ_VMMD01000032.1, forward strand.
TGGTGGTCTAGGATTTGACTACAAATGGAATATGGGCTGGATGAATGATATCCTCCGTTTCTACGAAGAAGACCCAATTTACCGTAAGTATGACTTTAATTTGGTGACTTTCAGCTTTATGTATGTTTTCAATGAAAACTATCTCTTACCATTCTCGCACGATGAAGTGGTTCATGGCAAGAAGAGTATGATGCATAAGATGTGGGGAGATCGTTACAATCAATTTGCAGGTTTGCGCAATCTCTACACTTACCAAATTTGTCACCCTGGTAAGAAATTGCTCTTCATGGGTAGCGAATATGGTCAATTCCTAGAATGGAAATCTGAGGAACAGTTGGAATGGTCTAACCTAGAAGACCCAATTAATGCTAAGATGAAGTATTTCACTTCTCAGCTAAACCAGTTTTACAAAGACAACCGCTGTCTGTGGGAAATTGATACCAGCTATGATGGTATTGAAATCATTGATGCGGATAATCGAGACCAGAGTGTTCTTTCCTTCATCCGTAAGGGTAAGAAGGGCGACATGCTAGTCTGCGTCTTTAATATGGCACCTGTTGAACGAAAAGATTTTACAATTGGACTGCCTATTGCAGGGATTTATGAAGAAGTCTGGAATACTGAGTTAGAAGAGTGGGGAGGCGTTTGGAAAGAACATAATCAAACTGTTCAAACGCAAGAAGGACTATGGAAAGATTATGAGCAGACCTTGACCTTTACCCTACCGGCTATGGGAGCAAGTGTTTGGAAAATCAAACGCCGCTTGAAATCTGCAAAAACCGTCACAAATAAAAACCAAAAAGGAGTAGAAAATGAAGAATGAAATGTTAGCTTTGATTCTTGCTGGTGGGCAAGGAACTCGTCTCGGAAAACTCACTCAAAACCTTGCAAAACCAGCTGTGCAATTTGGTGGGCGCTACCGTATCATTGACTTTGCTCTTTCAAACTGTGCCAACTCAGGGATTCACAATGTTGGAGTCATTACACAGTACCAACCTCTTGCTCTCAATAACCATATTGGGAATGGTTCAAGCTGGGGACTAGACGGTATCAATTCTGGTGTCTCTATTCTTCAACCGTATTCTGCAAGTGAAGGAAATCGTTGGTTCGAAGGGACTAGTCACGCTATTTACCAAAATATTGACTATATCGACAGTGTCAATCCTGAGTATGTCTTGATTCTGTCTGGGGACCACATCTATAAAATGGACTATGATGATATGCTCCAGTCACACAAGGATAATAATGCTAGTTTGACAGTAGCAGTTCTTGATGTTCCTCTAAAAGAAGCTAGCCGTTTTGGTATTATGAACACAGATGCCAATAACCGCATTGTTGAATTTGAAGAAAAGCCAGCACAACCAAAATCTACAAAGGCTTCTATGGGTATTTACATCTTTGATTGGCAACGTCTGCGCAATATGCTTGTTGCTGCTGAAAAGAGCAATGTAGATATGTCAGATTTTGGTAAAAATGTCATTCCAAATTACCTTGAGTCAGGTGAAAGTGTCTATGCATATGAGTTTAATGGCTACTGGAAAGATGTTGGTACCATTGAGTCACTTTGGGAAGCAAATATGGAGTACATTTCTCCAGAGAATGCCTTGGACAGCCGTAACCGTCAATGGAAGATTTACTCAAGAAACTTAATTTCACCACCAAACTTCCTTGGGGCAAATGCTCATGTGGAAGATTCCTTGGTTGTTGATGGCTGTTTTGTAGATGGAACTGTTAAACATTCTATCCTTTCAACAGGTGCGCAAGTTCGCGAAGGGGCAGAAGTAGTAGATTCAGTTATCATGAGTGGTGCAATTGTTGGTCAGGGAGCTAAAATTAAACGTGCCATTATTGGTGAAGGTGCAGTTATTTCTGACGGTGTCGAAATTGATGGAACAGAAGAAGTACAAGTTGTAGGATATAATGAAGTAGTGGGGGTAGCAACAGATGAAGATTGATAAATATTCTGCCATTTTAGGAAATACAGTTGGTTTTCATGATATGTCAACACTGACGGATCACCGTCCAGTAGCTAGTTTGCCATTTGGTGGTAAATATCGCTTGATTGACTTCCCACTTTCCAGTCTTGCTAATGCAGGTGTCCGTAGTATCTTTGGTATTTTCCAACAAGATAATATCAGTTCTGTCTTTGACCATATCCGCTCAGGACGTGAGTGGGGCTTATCAACCCTTCTCAGTCACTATTATCTAGGTATTTACAATACCCGTGTAGAAAGTAGCACAGTTGGAAAAGAATACTACCAACAGCTGCTCACCTATTTAAAACGCTCTGGGTCAAACCAAACAGTTGCCCTCAACTGCGATGTTCTGATTAACATTGATTTGAACCAAGTTTTCCATCTACATAGTACAACAAAGGGACCTATCACTGTAGTTTATAAAAAACTAGCTAAGAAAGACATTTCAGAAGTAAACGCAATCTTGGAAGTAGATGAAACAGACCATGTTCGTTCTCATAAACTATTTGATAGCAAGTTACCAGATCAAATCTATAACATGTCCACAGATATCTTTGTCGTCGATACACCTTGGTTGATTGAACGCTTGGAAGAAGAAGCTAAGAAAGAACATCCAGAGAAATTGCGTTATGTTTTACGTGATTTAGCTGCCAAAGAAGGAGCTTTTGCCTACGAGTACACAGGTTATCTGGCAAATATTCATTCTGTAGAGTCTTATTACAAAGCTAACAAAGATATGCTTGAATCACAAAAATTCTACTCTCTCTTCTCACCAAATCAAAAGATTTATACAAAGGTCAAAAACGAAGAGCCAACTTATTATGCTAATACATCTAAGGTAAGCACTTCTCAGTTTGCATCTGGTAGTATTATTGAAGGTCAAGTGGCTAATTCTGTTTTATCACGTAATATTCATGTCCATAAGGATAGCTTGGTTAAAGATAGCATCTTATTCCCTCGTGTTGTTATTGGAGAAGGGGCTCAGGTGGAATATGCTATCTTGGATAAGGGTGTTGAAGTTGCGGATAGCGTTGTGATTCGAGGAACTGCAGAACATCCAGTCGTTGTTAAGAAAGGTGCTAAAGTAACAGAGGATATTCATTCATGAAAATTTTATTTGTAGCAGCTGAGGGTGCGCCCTTTTCAAAAACAGGTGGTTTGGGAGACGTCATTGGCGCTCTTCCTAAATCACTGGTAAAAGCGGGACATGAAGTTGCAGTGATTTTACCCTACTATGACATGGTAGAGGCTAAATTTGGAAATCAGATTGAAGATATTCTTCATTTTGAGGTGAGTGTTGGTTGGCGCAGACAGTACTGTGGAATTAAGAAAATAGTACTAAATGGTGTGACCTTCTACTTTATTGACAACCAATATTATTTCTTCCGTGGTCATGTTTACGGCGATTTTGATGACGGAGAACGCTTTGCCTTTTTCCAACTGGCTGCCATTGAGGCTATGGAAAGAATTGACTTTATTCCTGACCTTCTCCATGTTCATGACTACCATACAGCTATGATTCCTTTCTTGTTAAAGGAAAAATACCGTTGGATTCAAGCCTATGAGGGCATTAAAACTGTTTTAACCATTCATAATTTGGAATTCCAAGGACAATTTTCAGAAGGAATGTTATGGGATTTGTTTGGAGTCGGCTTTGAACGTTACGCTGATGGCACCCTTCGCTGGAATAACTGTTTAAACTGGATGAAGGCAGGTATTCTCTATGCGGATCGTGTTTCAACCGTTTCGCCTAGCTATGCTCATGAAATTATGACTAGTCAGTTTGGATGTAACTTGGATCAGATTCTTCGAATGGAGTCTGGTAAGGTCTCTGGTATCGTAAATGGGATTGATGCTGACCTTTATAATCCTCAGACGGATGCTCTTTTAGACTATCATTTCAATCAGGAAGATTTGTCTGGGAAGGTCCAAAACAAGGCAAAATTGCAAGAGAGAGTTGGCTTGCCAGTTAGATCTGACGTTCCTCTGGTGGGAATTGTTTCTCGTTTGACACGTCAAAAAGGTTTTGATGTGGTGGTGGAAAGTCTGCACCATATCTTGCAAAATGATGTTCAGATTGTTCTTTTGGGAACTGGTGATCCAGCCTTTGAAGGAGCTTTCTCATGGTTTGCTCAAATATATCCAGACAAGCTATCAGCAAATATCACTTTTGATGTCAAACTAGCTCAAGAAATCTACGCTGCTTGTGACCTCTTCCTCATGCCGAGTCGTTTTGAACCATGTGGCTTGTCTCAAATGATGGCTATGCGTTACGGAACCTTGCCATTGGTTCATGAAGTTGGTGGTTTACGAGATACCGTTAAAGCCTTTAATCCAATCGAAGGAAGCGGTACTGGCTTTAGCTTTGACAATCTATCTCCTTACTGGTTAAATTGGACTTTCCAAACAGCTTTGGACTTGTATAGAAACCATCCTGATGTTTGGAGAAATCTACAAAAACAAGCTATGGAGTGTGATTTCTCGTGGGATACAGCCTGCAGGTCATACCTTGAGTTGTACCATAGTTTAGTTAATTAATAGATAAAATCGTATGATGACTTCATACGATTTTTGGGCTGTTTAGAGAGGAGAACTGATGTCTCAAGTAAAAGGTTTGTGTGTTATGGATGTTGATGGAACCTTACTCCTAGAAGAAGTAATTGATCTTTTGGGAAGAGAGGCAGGTCGTGAGGAGGAAATTTCGCTGATTACAAGTCGGGCAATGAGAGGAGAGTTAGACTTTGAAAGCAGTTTAAGAAAAAGAGTTTCCTTGTTGGAAGGACTTCCTGTTTCTGTATTTGATAAAGTCTTCAACTCAATTCATCTATCGCCAAATGCCCAAGAATTCATCTCTATTCTTCAAAAGAATGGCATCTTGGTTGGTCTGGTGTCTGGTGGATTTACTCCAATAGTTGAGAGGCTTGCAAAATTCCTTGGTATTGCCTATTTCTCTGCCAATCAACTTGAAGTCAAAGATGGTCTTTTAACTGGAAAATTGATTGGACAAATTATAAGTCCTGAGGTCAAAAAAGAGACTCTGGAAAAATGGAGAGAGGAACTAAAACTTCCTCAAGAAAGAACTGTTGCAATCGGTGACGGGGCTAATGACTTATTAATGTTGAAGTCAGCAGGACTGGGAATTGCTTTTTGTGCCAAAAAAGTACTGAAACAAGAAATACCAAACCATGTTGACAAGAGGGATTTTTTAGAAGTTCTTCCCTTGATTGACTGTTTAGAATGAGGGAAAATATGAAGATTGTAATTGCACCAGATTCGTTTAAGGAAAGCTTAACTGCTGAAGAGGTAGCTGAAGCAATAAAAAGAGGCTTCCAACAATCAATAGCAGATGTAGAATGTCTTCTCTGCCCTATTGGTGATGGGGGAGAAGGTACTGTAGATGCTATCCGACATTCTCTTGACCTTGAAGAAAAATGGATCCAAGTGACAGGCCCTTTTGGACAAAAAGAAGCCATGCGCTATTTTCAAAAAGGGGAACTGGCACTATTTGAAGTAGCTGATTTGGTTGGCCTTGGAAAAATTCCGATAGAGAAACGAAATCCACTTCAAATCCAAACTTGTGGTATTGGAGAGTTGATTCGCCATCTCATTGCTCAAGGGATTAAAGATATCTATATTGGCGTTGGTGGCACGGCCAGTAATGATGGAGGAATTGGGATCGCTGCTGGTTTAGGTTATCGATTTTATGATAGGGATGGAAATGTCTTGCCCACTTGCGGTCAGTCCTTATTAAACTTAGCTTCTATGTCAACAGAAAATCGCTGTGAACTTCCTGAAGATGTGCAAATTCGTATTTTAGCAGATGTCGTGAGTCCCTTATGTGGTCCTCAAGGTGCGACCTACATTTTTGGAAAACAAAAAGGCCTTGATCCTACTATGTTTGAAGTCGTAGATCAGGCAATCCAAGATTTTTATGAAAAAGCCTCACCTGTAACATTGGAAATTAAAGGAGTAGGAGCTGGTGGAGGCATTGCTGGCGGTTTGTGTGCCTTTGCTCAGGCAAATATCGTGTCTGGAATTGATACCTGCTTGAACTTAATTAACTTTGATAAGAAAGTTTCACATGCTGACTTGGTAGTTGTAGGAGAAGGAAGGCTAGATCGTCAAAGTTTAGCAGGTAAAGCGCCTATAGGTGTTGCAAAAAGAACCCCTGTCGGAGTTCCTGTCATTGCTATTTGTGGTAGTCTTGCTGACGATTTACCTCCTTTACCATTTGAAAATATCCAAGCTACCTTTTCTATTTTGGAGAAATGTGAACCTTTAGAAGATAGTTTGAAAAATGCCAGTCTCTATCTGGAGCACACGGCTGCCAATATTGGGCGTTTATTAAGTCTGAGTAAGATTTAGCCGAACCATTTCTTCCATAAGGATGTTTTGGCAGGTTCTTCCTTTTTACCTTCCCAAAGTTTTGCAAAAGCAAGTCGAAGGTCCTTTTCTTCTACTTGTACTGGTGCATTGCTATGGATAATCAGGCCAAAAGGAGAAGAAGTATGCTCTTCAGATACAATGGTAGCTTGACTATCAGTTTCTTTTGCTTCCTTCAAGTAGAAAACTTGCTTGTCAAATTCGATAGTTGGTGAAATCTTCACAAATAGTGGCTCTGCTTTTTCCTGAAGGTTTTCTAAAATAGATAAAAAGCCTTTTTCTAGCTGAGGGCTATTTGCTGTGTCAATATCTGCATATCCAAGAACTCTTTCCTCAAAAGTACCAAGATAGCGTCTTTGCTCATCCGGATTTAGTTTTGGCTCACCATGAGCTTTTTCAAGTAATTGTTTTGATAAATCTGTCATGAAAATAGTATATCATAAAAGTTAGAATAAAACAGACAAAAGAAAGCGATTACTTTATAAAGTTAAGGAAAATTTGCACAAAGATAACGTTTTTTCTTGAAAAAGGAGGGTTTTTAAGGTATTATAGAGGTGTAAAAAATTTAACTCATAAGGAGAGTAAAAAATGTCAATTATTACTGATGTTTACGCTCGCGAAGTCCTAGACTCACGCGGTAACCCAACACTTGAAGTAGAAGTTTACACTGAATCAGGTGCTTTCGGACGTGGTATGGTTCCATCAGGAGCTTCTACTGGTGAACACGAAGCAGTTGAACTTCGCGACGGTGACAAATCTCGTTACGGTGGTCTTGGTACACAAAAAGCTGTTGACAACGTAAACAACATCATTGCTGAAGCTATCATTGGCTACGATGTACGTGATCAACAAGCTATCGACCGTGCTATGATCGCTCTTGACGGTACTCCTAACAAAGGTAAATTGGGTGCAAACGCAATCCTTGGTGTGTCTATCGCTGTAGCTCGTGCTGCCGCTGACTACCTTGAAATCCCACTTTACAGCTACCTTGGTGGATTCAATACTAAAGTTCTTCCAACTCCAATGATGAACATCATCAACGGTGGTTCTCACTCTGACGCTCCAATCGCTTTCCAAGAATTTATGATCGTACCTGCTGGTGCGCCATCATTCAAAGAAGCTCTTCGTTGGGGTGCTGAAATCTTCCATGCACTTAAGAAAATCCTTAAATCTCGTGGTTTGGAAACAGCCGTAGGTGACGAAGGTGGATTTGCTCCTCGTTTTGAAGGAACTGAAGACGGTGTTGAAACTATCCTTGCTGCTATCGAAGCTGCTGGATATGTTCCTGGTAAAGACGTATTTATCGGATTTGACTGTGCTTCATCAGAATTTTACGATAAAGAACGTAAAGTTTACGACTACACTAAATTCGAAGGTGAAGGAGCAGCTGTACGTACTGCTACAGAACAAATCGACTACCTTGAAGAATTGGTAAATAAATACCCAATCATCACTATCGAAGATGGTATGGATGAAAATGACTGGGACGGTTGGAAAGCTCTTACTGAACGTCTTGGTGGTAAAGTTCAATTGGTTGGTGACGACTTTTTCGTAACAAACACTTCTTACCTTGAAAAAGGTATTGCAGAAGGTGCTGCTAACTCAATCCTTATCAAAGTTAACCAAATCGGTACTCTTACTGAAACATTCGACGCTATCGAAATGGCGAAAGAAGCTGGTTACACTGCCGTTGTATCACACCGTTCAGGTGAAACTGAAGATTCAACAATCGCTGACATCGCAGTTGCAACTAACGCAGGACAAATCAAGACTGGTTCACTTTCACGTACAGACCGTATCGCTAAATACAACCAATTGCTTCGCATCGAAGACCAACTTGGTGAAGTAGCTGAATACCGTGGATTGAAATCATTCTACAACCTTAAGAAATAATCGTTGATTTAACAACGTTTCTAGCCCCTCGGATTTTATCCGAAGGGCTATTTTTGTATTTAGGGGGCAAAAAAGGGGCAAAACTTTTTAAAAAATCTTTTTCATAACTTTATCCAGTACATTGATTGCTTCATCTTTCATGTTCTTTGTGACGTGGGTATAGATGGAAGTGGTGACCTCAGAATCAGAATGGCCAACCCTGTCCATGATTGTTTTTAGAGGAATTTTATTTTCAGCTAAAATGCTAATAGTTGTATGTCTGAAGATGTGAGGTGATAGATGTTTAGGAATTGGTTTTTTAAGGCGTTCATTTGCTCGCTGGAGAGACTTGCTTAGGATGGAGCTATGAACGGGCTTTCCCGTATTTGTAACAAAGATGCGGTCGCTTTTATGCCAATTCTTATCGGTTGTTTCGCTTAGACGATTTAATTCAATCATTTTATCAAGTATTTCAATCTCTCTTTTTGTGAGGTGTGTCGTCCTGAAGCTGGCAAAAGTCTTAGTTCCATCATCGTCTGGAATGTATCGATTAAATGTAGTATGAATATCTAATGTCTTACTATCTTTGTGATATTTGTCTAGAGTCAGACCAGCCAACTCACCGACACGACAACCGTTCAGAATCATGAACTCACATGCCAAGGCGTATCGTAATGTAATATCTTTTCGATAGAGTTCTTTTAAAATAGCCTTGTATTCTTTTGGTTCTAGGTATTTATCTTTTGCGTTTTTCATCTGCTCTAAGCTTTGTTTCTTTCTAGGCAATTTCGCTTTTCTAGCAGGATTATTTTCGATAAAACCTTGGTCGATAGCATAGTCAAAGAAGACGTTTAGAATTGATTTGACACGGTATTTTTGGGTATATGTCCATTCTTCAGTATCAATCAATCTTTGAACCAGCCGCACATCCATATTTTCCAATTTAGTACCTAGTTCAACTTTATCGGATATTCGGTTGTAGGTAGCTAACATAGTCTTATACGTACTCAATTTAATTTGCTTCTGGTGAAATTCCCACCATTCGTCAAAGACTGTGTGAAAGAGAGCAGAAGCAGTAGTCAATTTTTGCAGTAAGGATTCTATCTTTTCGTCCAGTTGTTTCTGAGCTTCTTTCTTAGCCCTGCTTGATCCAGAGTCAAGGGTTACAGACACCCTTTTCCATTTCTCGGTATAAGGGTCTTTGTATCGCTCAAAAAATTTGTATTTTCCGTTAGGAAGTTCTTCCATCCACATTGATTTTCACCTCATTTCTTGATAAAATAGGTATAGTAAAGCAGGCTTTTTAATGCCGTTTACTATACAGGATATCCTCACACTCAAAGATGGCCGTCGGAGAGCGTGGGGATTTTTTTGGTTTTGAAAAGGGAAGCAACAGTTAAGTTACTTCCCCTGGCACGCTAAGGTGCAAAGTCTAAAATTATGAGGGCATGCCTCTAAGTAACTTAATTATAGTTCAATTTATAAATACTGTCAACAATCTACTCAAACCCTTTGAAACTCTCTAAAATCTTATCTTTTGAGTCTGTAGCGTTAAGCACTAAGACAACATAATTTCCGTAGATATAAGCAGGGTGCCCGATTAACTCTTTTTCTTTCTTAGCTTCTTTAAACATTGGGTTTTTATCGTAATATTCGTAAACCTCTACAGCAGTATCATCTTCTAAGATGAACCCTTTCCCTGATTCGGCTTGAATAAGGCTAGCTTCTTTTGAGATTTCTTCTTTGATTGTGAAGCCATTGCTTTCTAGCGCTTTTTTAAAATCGTCTAAGCTAGTAGCCTTTTTAGAAGCAGGTTTGTCATTTGCTTTAGTTTGCTCGGTTTTTGGTTGTTCTGCGCTATCTTTGGTAGCCGATTGATTGTTAGAGCAGGCTGCTAGAACAGTAGCAGTAAGCAAGATTGCTGATGTGGTCAGTAGTTTTTTCATGGGTATTCTCCTTTATTTCCGGTTTACGCAACTATTTCCAAAATGGAAACAGTTGGTTTTAATTTATACTCTTGGTTCATTACGGTGCCAATCATTAGGAAAACCTAAAGACTGGTTGATTACATTGATGTCTATAGAAGGCAGCTTTTTCTCTAGTTTGATAACTTTCTTTCTAAGAGTATTCCATAAAATGTTGAATTCTGCTTTACTAATAAAGCATTGAAGGCTAATAATTGTTGAATATACAGTTTTTCTACTGTCATCTCCCATCAAGATCTCTTCGTTATGAATCGTTTCCCAAAACGTACTATTAGAACGGCATCTGAAGTTTAATAAGCGATTATTGTGAGCGCATTTGTTTCGTACCTCGTTAATATTTTTTAGAAAAGATATCAAGGTTTCTGGTGGGAAAACATCGTTAAAGTCAGGTATGTTTGTGCTTATAAAACTTACTAAATCCCGTGCGATTTCATTTTGGAGTGAGTTCGGCAGGTTTTCAATAATCGTGCGTAAATCTCCAAACTCTAGATAATCAGTTAGTACCCAGATTGGGACATCTGAATGAGTATGTGCGTAGTGGTGAATGGAATTTCCTCTGTATCGCTTGTTTGTGTTTATGATTTTGGATAGTTTTGATACAATAAATCCCACGTCTAATATTTTATTATCTGCATAAGAATTGGTGTTTAAATAAGCGTATTTTTGACTGGGGTAGGCTTCGGCGAATCTGTGAGCAGTGATTGACTTGATATGGTGTTCAGCTTCAAGAATAGCTTGCAAAATGGCTCGTTTTACATCTTTGTCAAATGTATAGAGACTTGAAACTTCGTCAAATGTGACGCCGTCAATATAAGTGTCAGTACCAGGGTGTTGAAAAAACTTACTGTATCCATTGATAATATTGTAGTAATTGTTACTTAGTAGGTACTTAGCTGCTTTAGACTCATCTGTAATGGATAACCCTCTGATTTTTAGTGTTGCGATTTGTTCCTCGATTGTTTTAAATGGCTTCAAAAAAAACTCCCCCATTCTAATTTAGAATGAAGGAGTTTTCCCGTATCGGTCCCCGTAGAGATCCCGACGCTTTCTCTCTAATGAATTCATTCTAAATGATTTTTTTTAAAAAGTCAACTGTTTTTTTAATATTTTTAAAAAAATAATTTTTTTATTCCCCTCTATACACTCCGATAACTGCATAAATCTTGATGTGCGTGTCTTCGGCTGGTGGGAAGTCTAGGGTGATGTCTTCGTACTTGTCATTGAGTGATACGAGGCGTAGTCGTCCGTTTTCGGTGTATATCTTTTTGAAGTAAGAACGGTCTCCGTATGCGATAACTGCTAAATCTCCGTTGTAGGTAGTTAGTCCTTTGTCTACTAAATAGAGAATGTCTCCGTCTTGATAGTCAGGTTGCATGGAGTCTCCGCTGACCTTAGTCGCAATATCGTGACGTGGTGGTTGCTGGTCAACCTCTATAGTCTCTCTGTCTGTATCGTCGTAGCCAAATCCATAGTTAAATCCACAAGCTGCAGCCGTCTCAGATACAACCTCAACTTGGTACAAGCTGATAACTTCCGATACTTCGTTTATCTTCGTTTCTTCTTCGTTTTGCTCTGTGTACATCTCGCCGTTTGCTTTTTGTCTCTCCAGAAGCTCCTCAGACGTCCGTAGGACGATTTTTTTATTATCTGGGGTTAATTGTACTACCTTGTCCGTTATCTGCTGTATGAGCAAATCTGGGGACGCTGTGGGGGTGTCTCCTTTACTAATAGATGGAAAGAAGTCATCAATACTTACACCCAAAATATCGCATAGAGAAAATAGCATATCTTGATTAGCTTTACGTTCCCCCTTTTCATATCTACTAATGGTTTGTTTTGTTGTATTTAGCTTTTGAGCAAGTTCATCTTGAGTAAAACCAGCTGATTTTCTGAATAGCTTTATCTGATTTCCTATGTATTTTTTTAAGTCCATATTTTTTACTCCTGTGATGTTATATGTAGATTATATAAAAAAGTCACCGAAAACGCAACTTTTTTTATTTTTTCATTAAAAAAGTGTTGACTTGTCACCAAAATGGTGATATAATTAAATCATGGTTGAGGTAATCAACCAAATAAAAAAGGAGGTGCAGCCAATGAGGCGACAGGAACAAAGACCTAAAAAAAGAGAATTCGGCTTAAAAATCCAAATTCTCTGGTTCAAATTCGAACTTCACTACTCAATAGAGTGGTAGAAGTTTACAAGGGGCTGACCTAAAGCCCCTCCCCTTTAAAGGGGTACTGTCATTGTATCATATAGGCTGTATCTCCTGCAAGAAAAAGGAGAAAAATATGGATTGGAAAAAATTCTTGTTTGGTAACTTTGATTACGAAAAGATAAATCAAGACAATCATGCAAAAACTTCCTTGGAAATTCGAGGTGGACTTATTCCGAGTATATTGTTCTGGTCTGGTATTATCGTACTAATTTTATATTTAATTTTCAGATAGGGAGGTGGTTATGATTTGCAAATACTTTTGTATGAATTACGTAAATCCAAAGGATTGACGCAAAAAAAATTGGCAGATAAACTTGGGATATCCGAAACGGCATATCGTCAGAAAGAAAAGGGGCAACGTCCTTTTACTCAAGATGAAATGTTTTTCTTGCATAGTTTTTTTAATAAACCATTGCAAGAAATTTTTTTACCAAGATAGTCACCAAAATGGAAACATCAAAAAGGTCAAACTTTTTTCAAAATCGATAGAATAATTCTATCAAAACTGTTGACAAGTACCAACAGTTTTGAAAAGACCTATTAGTAGAAAGGAAAAAGTCAATGTATGGAGCGAAAATGAGGGAGCTGAGAACGGCTCAAAAGCTGGGCTTGCGTGAGCTTGCTAAGCGAACCTTGATAGACTACACGACCTTGTCACGGATCGAGAACGACCTGAAGGCAGTGACGCTGTCGCAGGCGGTGGTCATCGCCAAGGCGCTAGGGTGTAGGGTAGAAGATATGTTGTAGGAGGAAGGAAGCATGAAAATTGATGGAATTACAACGATAGACTCAGAAATTTTTTTCGGGGAGTGCGATATTCAAGAAGTTCCTGAAGAAATAAAAAAGCTTTTCCCAGAACAGAATCTTATAAAAGTTTCTGAAAAAGGAAAAAGCTATATTTTAAACTCAGACTATATCGTATTACTTTTTACGAGTCTGTGAAAGCGCCGATCCAGCGATAGACTTTGTTCGAGCAGAAGAACGCCCGTCACGAAGAGCTTTGCTTGCCTTGGTGGCGACTTTAGTAGAGGTCTGCTTAGTATTTTTTACCATAAGCAATTCTCCTTTCTTAATTATTTGACTTGCGATTTTCATAAGGAGTTTGAAAGGTCTTATCAAATCGTTTTAGTCAGGATATATTATAACTCAAACATTTTTGTTTGTCAACATATTGTATAAGAAAGGAACTGATGTGCTTGAAAAACACAACATATGGTATTTTTGATGTGGGATAAAATTAAAAAACAATTAAAAATAAAAGGCTGGTCGATGTATCGTTTAGCTAAGGAATCGGATGTCCATCCATCCAATTTTTCTAACCTAAAGGCTGGAAGATTGAAAGAGATGTCATGGACGAACATGTGCAAAATCGCTGACGCACTGGAAGTCAGCTTGGATGAATTTAGAGAGGAGAGGGAATGAATGAAATATCTTTATCAAACAACCTCAATCAGATTGAACTAGAAATCAATCATCACAAACAAATTGCAGGGCAGTCAATTTGGGAAATCGGCAGACGACTCAATCATGTTAAGGAGCATAATTTGACTCATGGTCAGTTTATGGAGTGGCTGAAAAAAGTTGATTTGAATTGGTCGGAAGCAAACCGCATGATGAAGGTTGCTAAAGAATTACCAAATTACCCAACGTTGAGTAATTTGGGTAGTACAGCCCTTTATCTCATTGCAACCCTACCAGAAGAAGAGAAACAAGCTCAAATTAACAGGATTGAGCAAGGTGATAACCCAACAGTCAGAGAGTTGCAAGATTTGAAATTAAAATTTTCTGCAGCTAAAAGAAAAATAATGGAACTACAAAAGGGGCAAGAACCAACTAAGGAAATCGTGAAAGAAGTTCCTGTTATGCCAGCAGACTACCAAGAAGCTCTCCAGAATCGTCAAAAACTAGAAGAGCGTGCCAAGTCTGCAGAGGAAAGGAATACTTTTCTTGAAGCTCAATTAAAAGACCTCTACGCTCAACGCGCAGAAGTGGATGAAAAATCGAACAAGTACGATGAATTGACAAAAGCCATCCAGCAATCCAAAGGGCAGTTGGACGACTACCAGAAAAAAATCGCTTCCTACAAGAATATCCTTAGCCTTATCCAGAAAGGGAATGATTTTCTTGCCAATATGGGCGGTCTCATCTACGCAGATGAAGAAAAAGTCCTGCATACGGACGGTGTTGCTGGTCAGGAGTTCGACAGTTTCGTCAATCGAGGCATCCGATTCTTTACGGATTTACAAGCAATCAGAAATAAAGACAATCAAATCTTAGAGGGAGAAATCTTATGACGCATGAAGTAGTTGCAATTCAACCAAGCGAATTAACCCAAGAAGATATTTTAATTCAGGTTCTACAAACTCAAAAAGAATTAAAGCAAAATCAGGAAGTGTTAGCAGGGGATGTTGATTATTTAAAAAATGAGCAACCTGTTAATCCGTCAATTTGTTTAGAGCTTGAAAATTTACGAAGAGTGAAAGTTATCATGGCTCTTGGTGGTAAGGATAGTCAAGCTTATAAAGATCGTTCTTTTGCTGGCAAGGTATTTCGTCAGGCTGCTAAAGACTTTAAAGAATTCTTTAGGATTCCACGGTATGACCTGCTGAAGAAAAAAGACGAAGAGAGGGCTTTTGATTACTGGAAATCATGGGAACCATCACATAATACCAAGATGGAAATCAAGACCATAAATGGGTAAATGCTAAGCAATTTAGAGAAGGAGATAGTAAAGATGCAACCAGGTAAAGGGAGACCAGCAAAAAAGAGTAGCCGTGGAGTTCGCACGGTCGCAATCTCAGATGAACTATTTGAGGATTTATATGAGCTAGCTCAAGGAAGCGGAATACCAATCAGTCAAGCGGCGGATTATATCTTTAAAAACGGACTGAAAAACGTCCGCATAGAGACGGAAACAGTCACCAGAAAACGCTTGGTATTTGAGGATTAGGAAGGAGAAATCATGTTAGATTTTAAGAACTTGGAAGCTCAGCTCATCTTTCAAAAATCCAGTTAATGATTACACTTCTGTCAGCAATGATTTTCTCAAAGATTCGAACCTAGAGCCTGCTTCTATCGGTATCTTGATGGTCGTCCTCAGCAATAAAGAGAACTGGCTGGTCTATCCAGAAGAAATCGCAAAGCGCTTAGGAGTGAGTCGGGATATGGTAGATAGGCATTTCAAAAAGATAGAGAAGGCAGGTTATCTCAGAACTTTTAAAAAAAGTCTCGGCAGAGGGCGAGGAGTTCAGACTTTCAGATTCTTCTCAGATACAAAAATAACTGATTTTCAATTTGAGATGATGCAACAGAGTTTAGAGGAGGCTTTAGAAAAGTTATCCACAGGTTAGCAGTTACATTTCCTTATTTTACAAATCTGTATTTTACAAATCTGTATTTTACAAATCAGTAAAATAAGGCACTAATAAGTATTAAATAACAACAAGTATTAAATAACAATAAATATTAAAAGACAACAAGTCCTACTCCTCTAAATAAATAAAAGAGAGGGTAGAAAAAATAAATACAAAGGAGAAGGAAATGAGACCGAGACGATATCCGTATAGTGGGGAAATAAAAAAGCCTATCAATTTTCAGATAGACTTAGAAAAATTCAAGCATCTTAGCTGTGAAACCATTCATGATACTTCTCAAGTAACTCAATAGGAGGAAGGAATAAAATGATTCACCATTATATAACTCACTATGCCAGCAATGGGAAAGATTACGCCGAAGCATGGATTCAAATCAATATTTTTGGAATGTGCTTTTGTGTATGGAAAAAGCGTACAACCATTGAACGATTGTACGCAAACGAAGATTAGACTTTTTTCCAGCCGTTACCTTTAGCAGATGTCGGAGGGAGCCGATCACCTTTTCCGATAGTTGCGGTATGACCATTAGTAACTTTTCCGCCACGAGGTCCTACCTCTACATAGCGACCAGGTTCCTGATTATCTGTTCCAGGTTTTATCAGAAATATCAAAACCGAGCGTATTTCTTTTAAGAACATGTGCAAAATCGCTGATGCACTGGAAGTCAGCATAGATGAATTAAGATAAAACAAAAAAGCACCTAACGAAGTCAGGCGCATACTAAAACAATTTAAACCATTATATCACAAAAATGCTTGCCCGCATAGTTGAGAGGATGTAGAAAATGGAAGGTATAACGTTACAATTACGATTGGACGGCGAAAGTGCTGAATTGTTCACGAATCAATTACTGGCCTTTGCTGAAAAGCAAGTCAAAGAGCAGTTAGAGAATGATCGCATGCCAATCAATCAACAGGCTTTGATGAAGAAGTTCGGCTTTACTCATGCCTATGTTAAGAAGTTAGAACGCAAAGGATTAAGATTTCGTAAGCAAGGAAAAGATATTATGTATGATGTCAATGATGTTTATGAAATTTTGGAGTTAGAGAAAGAAGTACGAAAATTAAGAGCGTAAGGAGATAAAAATGTTTGAACCACCGATTTTAGACCAGCTGATGGGTGTTGGAGCCTTGCTGCTTGGATTTGCAGGGCTTTGCCGTCATATCAAATTGCAGGAAAAACGCAAGGAAGAAGAGAGACAAAAAGAGCAAGAATTTGTGTCTAAGATTATCCAAGGCTACAATCACGCATTCGAACGTGGTAGAGAGGACAAATGGCAAGAGATTCGCAAGAATATTCGCCGTGAGTTCAAAGGCTTCACATATGACAACGAACCGCCTCAAGGATTGCGACCTGAGCCATTAGCTTTACCAGAACCACGAAGAGCACGCTATGCAAAGTATTTGGGGTAGAGCAAAGGAGACGCTAATGACTAGAATTGAACTTGAAAACCGTGTGTGGCTTTTGGCCAATCATGAAGAAAAAAACGAATTACTGGATCTTGGGCTAACGTCCAAGGCCGGATATGTGAAACGAGTTCTGGAACTTGGAAAGGTGTATGCTCATGTTTGATTATGACAGAGATATGATTCAACCGCCTGAAGAACATGAAGAGCTTGACCCAAGCCAGTACATCTATGTTGGATGTGGGCAGTATCGATACGTGGGTGATGAAATATGATCCAGGAGCTACACGAAGAAATCGACAACTGGCGAGCTGAATATATGCATCTTGGCCGAGAGCTCGGAGAAATCATCAACGACCAACAGGATATTATTTTGAGATTACAAAACGAAAATAGACACTTAAAACGTGAAAATTGGAATTTGAAGAAGACGAAAGGAAGAAGAAAATGACAAACGAACTAACACAAACAAAAGGCGCATATCTAACAGACTTGCAAAAACTAGACGGAGCAACATTGCGAAATTTTGTTGACCCAAAACATCAAGCAAGCCCACAAGAATTACAAACTTTACTGGCTATCGTGAAAAATCGGAATTTAAACCCATTCACAAAAGAAGTTTACTTTATCAAGTACGGAAACAATCCTGCACAGATTGTTGTCTCAAAGGACGCTTTTATGAAGCGTGCGGAACAAAATCAAAATTATGACGGTTTTGAAAGTGGAATTATCTACGAAGATGCAAGTGGAGAGTTAAAAAATAAAAAAGGCGTCATCTTACCTAAAAATTGTACTCTAATCGGTGGTTGGTGTGAGGTTTATCGTAAAGATAGAACTAGACCAGTATATCGTGAAGTTGAGTTGTCAGCGTATAACACTGGGAAGAACTGGTGGCAAAAAGCGCCAGGGCAGATGATTGAGAAAGTTGCAATTGTTGCAGCAGTCCGTGATTCGTTCTCAGAAGATGTGGGCGGACTTTATACAAGTGAGGAAATGGAACAAGCAGCTCCTATCGATGTAACTCCTCAAGAATCTCAAGAAGAAGTGAGAACGAGGAAAATGGCTCAGATTGAAGAGATGAAGCGAGATCAGGAGAAACATCAAACATCAGCTTATCCAGAAGATGAAATTCCTGATTTTGAAGACGAACCACTACAAGGTGAACTCTTAGAAGAAATGGAGTACTAACATGCAAGAATTACAGGTTATTGATGATAAGAAAATCAATAAAATCTATGAGATGATCACAACGGATGAACTTACTAGAGAGTCTTTTGAAAAAGACCTCATAGAGGCTACTGAGAAGTACAAGGACTATATTCCTACAGCTGGAACTCTCAAAGACGACAAGGCAAAGCGGGCTGAATTTAACAAGTTAATTGAGTCTAAAAATCGTATCCGTATTGACACTAAAAACTTGCTATCAGAGACGGCTAATACATGGGATAGTTATGCAAAGTCAATTATTGAACCATTTGCAACCGTAGTTAGTGAATTTGATAAAGGTATCAAGGAAATTGAAGAACATCAAAGACAACTAAAAATAGATACGGTTAAGAGTTATCTAGCCAACAAATCAGCTGAGTACATGCTGGATCCTCGTCTCTTTGACGAGAAGGCCCTTGAGTATGTCAAGGCTGGCGATTTCATGGCTGACGGCGTGACGCTTAAAAAAGCCACTATGAAGTCACTTGATGACATGGTCACATTTGAGTTTCAGAAACAAGAAGAATACAAGAAAACCATCTCAGCAATCTCAGGACAATGTGCCGAGTACGGAATGACAGACCAGCCATATATTCGAATGCTGAAAGATATGACTTTGGTTGAAGTGCTGGAGCAAATCAAAGCAGACTATGCTTTTGAAAAGCAAAAGGAAGAAGTTAGATTGGCTCAAGAGCGAGCTGAACGAGAACGTGAGGAAGTTTTAGCTCAGCAACAAGAGCAAGCGCCAAAATCAACGGAGACCGCAAAATTTGACCCAGAGACGGGCGAAATCTTAGACGGTGGGCAATTATCCCAAAACCGACAAGAAGCCGTCATAGGGGCTGAAAACGGCTTGGAACGATATACCCAAAAAATGACCTTGGAAGTGTATTTCACTGACACGGAAGAAAAAGACTATTTCAAGAATAGCCTTGCGGATTTGGGATTTGAATACAAGAAAAACTACACTGTCCAAGGTTATCAACGAATTGAGCCGTTGACGCAGGCGGAATTGGATGAACTGATTAAATAAAACAACGTGCCGTGAACCACGAAAAAAGCGAACTAGAAAATGCGTCAGTGACACTTATGAGACTTTGGACGAATGACGCAAAGAATTTCACTCATGCTTGCCTTGCTCACAATTTGGCAGGCGTGGGATTTTGGTAGAAAGTATGACTGAAGTAGTAAAAGTAGATGTGCAATGTCCGTTTTGTGGAATATGCTATACACGATTCGCAAAACTAAAACCTTGTTCAATTAACTGTCGTGGATGCAGTATGTCACTTCATTTGAAATGGACAGGTAACACACCAACAAGTACGAATAAAGCAGGTTTCGGGCGGTTAGCGTATGATCCGTATAACAACAACGAGGAGATTATGGAACTGAATGAGGTGTTCGGATGAACAGACTAAAGAAATTAAGGAAAGGCAAAAAACTAACTCAAGTAGAATTTTCTAAAGAAATCAAAATACCATATAGAACCATACAACGTTGGGAAAATGGAGAAACTTCAATTAGGAGCAAAAATGCTAAAATGCTGGCTGAATATTTTGGAGTAAGCGTAGGTTATCTACCGGGATATGAACCAGAAGGTATGCTAAAGCGGTCAATCTACGATGAAGTCTATTCAGCATTACTTAGAGTGAAATCTGAAAATCCTAATCACGATGACCGTGTGGCAATTCGTGAGGTATGTATGGAACTAATCGAAGCGACGCTTGAGGGGTATTGATGAAAGAACGATTGATTTTGAAGTTTGAGTTGAACAGGAAGCAGATGATTAACGCAAATGATAGACCGCACTTTCATCAAAAGGCTAAAATCACTAAGTTCTTAAGGCAGTTGGCTGCATACGAGGGCAACAATGTACTGAGAGATTACTTTGGTTTGCCTTACAGCGAGGATAAGCCTTGCAAGGTTAAGGTTCGGATATATCCTCCGACAAATCGGAAGTATGATCCACCGAATTGGGCACCCACAAGCAAGGCTTTGTTCGATGGATTGACGGACGCAAAGATTTGGACAGATGACAATTACAATGTGATAGTATCGACTGAGTTCATGCACGGTGGTAAGTCTGGAAATAAGAATTACAGGATTGAACTGGAGATTTACGAATATCACGAGATATTGCAGAGGATAGTTGATGGGATTTGATAAGCAAGAATTGATAAAAGGTTATCTACGCACAATCGAGCAAAACGAAGAAAAGATAGTCGAGTATTCGAAGCCGTGTGATGCACGAAAGAGACGGATTAGAGCGCTGGAACGGGATTCGTTGAGAAAGAGAATAAAGAATTGAGACGGAAAGTGGAGGAGTTGGACGATGATGGAAGATTTAAAGAAAAAAGTTAATGAAGTATACGGCTGGTCGGTAGAAGACGGGAAGCCCAAGCCTCCCAAGCAAGATTTACCACAAGCAGTGAAAGACCGGGCGGACTATTTCTGGGAAATGACAGAAGATGGCATGACGTTTATGGGAGCGATGGAATGTATCTTCGCTGATGAAAAGCCTACAGACTATGATTTGGGAGCTACTAAGGGTTGGTTGCCAAAATCTAACGAGTTTGATGATTGGATTGGCTATTCGCCAAGTATGGCTCAGGTAGTTATTGCAGTTTATTTGATTTATGGAGGAAACTAAGATGAATAAGCAGGAATTGATTAAAAAATTTGAAGAAATCGGGATTCATGGTTTGAATATGTTTGGAACTGTAGTCGAAGGCATTCCGACCGAAACTGCAATTACATTAATCAAACAACTAGACGAACCAGAAAAAGTCAAAGTTCCGCAGTGTGTTCATAAATATATTCAAGAAGCCAAAGAATATAATTGGGACTTGCAAGATTTAATGAAGTCTATAGATGGTGAAGATAGTGAGGAACTTCAAAGATGGTTTTATCACGAATGTAATCAAGAAACACTTGCCCGTGCATGGCTTCTAGGCTACGAGGTCGAGAAAGAGAAACGGTATTATGTAAGATTTAAATGGATTGAAGAAGCATATAGTTACTTAACCTTGATTAAGCACCTTCACGCTTGGACGTTAAAAAATATAACACTAGATAAAAAATTTCGTTCAGAACACACTCGCAAACAACTAGAAGACGCAGACTTCGGCTGGGTGTTCGATTGCCCAGGCGTGGAAGTCGAGGAGGTGGAGTGATGGGAGATATACGAATACTAGATGCGTGCTGTGGGTCTAGGATGTTCTGGTTTGATAAACAAGAGCCACACACAACATACATGGATAGACGTGAAGAAGAATTTGAAATTCACAAAAAGAAAATCAATGTTAAGCCAGACATTGTTGCAGATTTTCGAGATATGCCATTTGATGATGAAACATTTAACCTTGTTGTATTTGATCCGCCACACCTTTTATGGGCTGGCCAGAAATCGTTTATGCGTGCGCAATATGGTCAGCTAGACTTGTTGACTTGGAGATTAGACTTGCAACAAGGTTTTGAAGAATGTTTTAGGGTCTTGAAAATAGGTGGAACACTTATTTTTAAATGGTCCGATGCCCAGGTAAACGTTAAGGAAATTTTGGAATTAGTTCCGCATCAACCACTTTTCGGCCAACAACGTGGGACGACGCATTGGATGACGTTTATGAAATTTGAGGAGGCAACAGATTGAAACGATTCATAGCAATCTGGATTCTGCTATCTGCTGGATTAAACATCTGGCAGATGGACAGGATTCGAGATTTAGAAGAGAAGAAGCCAATGGTTATCTACAAGGCAGATAATGCAGGCGTTGAGATATTCGGCCGTGTCGTCGAGAAAGGACGGCATGGGAAGTTGTACACGATTACGATTCGTGACTATGGGGTGTTCGTAGTTACGAAAGAACAGTTTGAAAAAATCAAAGTAGGGGATGAGGTAAGAATATGAACTATAAAGTAACAGTCGATGGTAAGGAAATCGAATACGGTGCATTAGTTGAGAAATCACGTTTTTCAGAAAAAGAATGGTCTGCTATTTATGCGGAAATTGTGAAACAAAATCAGCCAGAAGTTTTTGAAAGCAAGAAAGCAGATACTGACTACATCAATGTATTTGGTGCTCTAATTGCTCTTGAAGAGCGATATGAAACATTGCTTGAGCTATTACCTCAAGATCAGTTCTCTAAGGCTGGCACACATCCAAAATGGGTAGCTGATGCAGTGGCAGAGAACACGTTGAACAAAGAGGATACGATGCTAGATGTGTCGGATTTGATTGGACGATGTGGAACTCTTGAAGAATTGAAAAATGAGCTGACAGAGTATTTTGATTTGGAAGAATTGCAGGGGTTACTATGAACACAATAGACAAAGTCAAACAATGGTTTATTGACCGTGATCTTGAAAACGGTGGACGGCTGGACAAGCAGTCTTTGAAGCTTAGCGAAGAGTTCGGTGAGTTGTGCGCAGGCTATCTCAAGAAGAATGAGAAACTGACCAAGGACAGCATCGGAGATTGCGCAGTCGTGATTGTCGGTCTTGCCTTGCTGATTAAGGTAGATGTGCAGGAAGTTTTTGAGGGATTTACAGAAGAATTTAAACAAGATACTTCTGATTACCTAAAAGACCTAAATGGATGTATCAGCTGTTTTCAAATGTGCTATGACTGGGAAGGAAAACCAACGTGTAAGAACTTACTATCATCTTCAGTCAATTGGTTGAAAATAATCAGTAAATCGCTAGGTTATAGCTTCGAAGAATGTTTTGAACTGGCTTACCAAGAAATCAAAGACAGAAAAGGTCGTTGGATTGATGGCTCGTTTGTGAAAGAGGAGGATTTGGGATGATACCGAAGTTTAGAGCGTGGGATAGCGCAAAAAAGAAATTCGTAGAACATTTTTTTATCACAGATAACGGCTTGATTTGCAACATGGAAAAACCAACATCGGACTGCAAACTTCTTATTCCTATCGAAAAATCAGAATTGATCCTCATGCAATCAACAGGACTCAAAGATAAGAATGGTAAGGAGGTCTTTGTCGGAGATATTATCAAATGTACAAGAGGATGCCTGCACGAAGTCTATATAGAAAAAGAATATGGCGGTACGTATTTTGGAGGAATGCCAGCTGTATACCTAAAAGACTTGGGAGAAGGATATGCGTGGACTGAGCATGAAGAAATCATCGGCAACATCTACGAAAACAGAGAACTTTTGGAGGATAAGGAATGAGACCAAAAAGATACCCGTTCAGTGGTGCTAAAAAAGAGAGTGAAGCTAAGAAGATATCGTTAATGCTTAAGAAAGTCGATGAATCAGACTTGAAAGGAAGTGTTTGGGCGGAGCCTCTACCTCTCTATAGAAAAACAAGAGTCCATGTAGAGATAGAGGGTTATGGAAAGAAAATCATAACCGAATTTAAAACAGATGACATGAATTTTTTCAGAAAAACTTCATTCTTTAAGAGGGCATTATTCAAAAGAGCTGAAATGATGTCTCAGTTTGATTTTAGAGAAACAACAATCGAAGAATGGAACCGAATAATCTTAGAACTTTTGGAGGCTATCAAATGGACCCAGAAATAATTGACAGCATAAACAAACCAAATCATTACATCGGGACTCATGGTCTCGAAGTAAAGGATGTTACAGCTAATTTCATCAAAGGCAAGACTGAAATGGAAGCGCACCGCTGGTGCAGTGCAGTTGAGTATTTACTTCGCTACAAAGAGAAGAACGGTCTTGAAGACCTGAAGAAAGCCCGTAAGAACCTTGACTGGTTGATTGAGGAGATGGAACATGAGTGAATACGCATTGTACGAAGGCGACACATTCATTACTATGGGGACACTTGCGGAGATCAGCAAAGAAACAGGAATTGCTGAACGGATGTTAAAGTATTATACTTTCGCATCAACACAGAGAAAAAATCCGAATGGTAGAGCAGTCGTAAAGATTGAGGTGGATGATGAATGAAAAATTAAATCCAAAGCAAGCAAGTAGATTTGCATTCTTACTAAAATTAAAGCGTAAAGAGCAGAAACTTAGCAAAGATAAGTTGGCGTCTAAACTAGGTTATAGTCGCTATCTAATCACTCAGTGGGAGGAAGAAGGGAGTGCACCAGATGTCTACAATGTTGAAGATGTCTGCACATACTTTGGATTTCCTACTGACATCATACTCGGTAGCAGGACATGAAAAAAAGAGCCAGTACACGACTGACCCTCTTTATGAATTATTCCTTGAAACTATTATATCATAAAGGAGCGATGTTGTGAGGTTATTAAAAAAGGTTGACGTGCAATTCACCAAGAAAAATGTCTATGATGTTCTAGAGAGTTATCGCTCGTATGTCCGAATGGCAGGCGCTGAGTATTTGCCTAAAATCACAACGACCTACTCATTTGAACCAAAGACATTTACTGGTAAGAACACAGTTACTGAGAATATGGTTATCGACCATGTGGATGCAGAGGCAGAAGTCCTGGAGATTGAGAGAGCAGTCAACTGCATTATGGATCCATATGTTCGGCAGGTTATCGCAAAGAAGTACATGGATATGAAAATCCAATTATCAGACAAGGCTATCTATATGGACTTAGGATATTCTGAGAGTGAGTTCTACCGCATGCTTAGTAGAGGTGCGTTGGAATTTGCGGAAGCTTATCGAAAAGGTAAGCTGATTGTTTATCGTAAAATTTTGGGAGATATTTGCAAGTAAATTGCTAGGAAATGGCTTATTTTACATGATAAAATAGTATTGTCAATAATTAGAAATAGAGGTCTCAGAATTTGGTAGATGGTTACCTGAAATCAGGGTGTCGTAAAGGCGTTGAGGGTTCGAGTCCCTTTCTCTATTTCGTTCATTGACGTCTCCTTTATATTTTTCATTTTATTTCTGAGGCTTCGGCCTCTTAGACAGTAAGGACAGGTTAGCAGGTTGTTTGGGTCTCCTTAATTTTTTTACCAAACGTGCGTTTTACTGCTAGACCAGTTGGTTCGATTCCAGCTACTGTCATTTGAGTGTTTGTGTCCCAGAATGGGGTAGGCAGTAGGCTTAGCATTCATATATCACTCATTAACTTAAAAATGGTTGCAGAAGTGACCGAACCTCGCATGGTTGCGTAGCTACTTATATCCCGGGTAAGTTATAAGCTAGAGGGTTTGATTCTCTCAGAGGTTGTAATGACTATAAAAAATAAAAAAGAAGTCAAAATTTAATACACAAGCAAGGTTGTAGTCGTCTT
>NZ_VMMD01000033.1:0-2031 GCF_013277015.1 Streptococcus sp. 1032
CTATCAGACCTGCAGTCAAATCTGATAAGAAAGGCAAGACTGATAAGGCTGATAGAGCTGAAGAAGCAGAACAAATTAGTCCGTATCTCGATATATTGCTAAATAATGCACCTGTAAAAATGGCAAAAGAGAAACGCTCTCTGGATGAAATCTTTGCAGGTTGGGAGCGTGAAGGGGAAGCAGTTAAAGAAAAACTGTTTGCGAAAGACAGAGAAAAGGTGTATAATCAAGATACAAGGGAAACTAAAGCGAAATTTTATAGTGAGCAATTATTGTCCAAGATTTCGAAAGCCGAGCCGAAAATTACAAGCGATATGCAACGTATTGCTGGGGGAAATAAACTAGCCGGTCTTGAATTTAGGAAGAAAACAGTTGAGTCATTATCACGTAAAATTATTGCAGATAGCCTAGTTGAAAATATAAGTTTGTCAAAAGCTGTGAGTAAGATTAACGACGCCTTAAGGTACACAACTATTTTCGATTACGATACTTTTGCAGAAGAGTATTTGAAGATGAAACAGAAGCTCATCGCAGAAGGTTATAAAATTGTAAAAGTAAAAAACACTTGGCTAATAGATGGACCATATAAAGGTGTGAATACAGTCGTTGAAAAAGATGGTATCAACTTTGAAATGCAGTATCATACTCAGGAAAGTTTCGACTTAAAAAATGGTTCATTACATGAACTCTATGAGATGTATCGTGATACGAATACATCTGATCTAGAACGCATGAACTTATTCAAAGAAATGCTTGATTTAAGTAATGAACTTGAGATTCCTAAAAACATAGAGAGGGTGAAGTGATATGAAAGATATTAAATACTACCACACAACAACGAACAATCCTCAAGTACTTCGTTTAATCGATGGTGTCATGCAAGTTTTTGACATTGAAAAAAAGTGGATTGATAGCATTGACTGGTTTAATAAAATCTTTTTCAATGACTTCACGGATTTCGAAGAAATTTCAGAAAAGGATGCATTTGCTTATATTGGTAGGATGGTAGTGGCATGATTGATATTGCTTTAGCTATTGCTAAAAAAGCACATACAGGGCAGGTGGATAAAGCGGGTGTTGATTACATACAGCATCCTCTCTACGTGGCCAGTCAAGTCAAAACTGAACAAGAAAAAACTGTCGCTCTTTTGCATGATGTGATTGAGGATAGTGATGTAACTGCTGCCGATTTATTGGCGTCTGGTTTGTCAAATGAAGTTGTTACAGCAGTACAAATTTTGACAAAGAAAAAAGGTCAAAGTTATCAAGAATATCTTGAGAAAGTAAAATCAAATAATTTAGCAAGAGTTGTAAAACTTGCAGATTTGAAACACAACTCAGATTTATCACGTTTGAAATCTGTTACCAATACAGACTACGAGCGTGTTAAAAAATATAAAAATGCAATTTATTACTTAAGCACCTAGAGAAATCTAAGTGCTTTTCTTATGCTTAGAAAGGGTCGAGAAATGAAATACCGTAAAAAACCAGTAGTCATTGAGGCAGTTCAACTTAATGAACGTTGTTTGATTGAAGAAGATTGGTTTTGGGACGCAGTAACAAGGAATGAGATTATCATTCACGATAGTGGCAAGTGGAATAAAAATCCAGCATGGTGTGAGATTAAAACACTTGAGGGTGTCATGGTCGCAAAAACAGGCGACTATATTATCAAAGGCGTGCAAGGTGAATTTTATCCATGCAAACCTGACATTTTTAAAGAAACATACGAAAAAGTAGAGGAGTAAGATATGTTTATCTGGGATTTAGTATCAATTTTATTAGGTTGGATTATATTTTTTGCGTTAATTTTGTTCGTAATAATTAAATTATTTGAAGTGATTTCAACAATCATTTCAACTCTAAAAGTCGGAATTGAATACAGAAAGAAACTGAAACAACTGAAAAATAAATAACCTAACCGCATCGAAATCGAGGCGGTTTTCTTATGCCCTAACCGTATGGAATCCCGTACGGTTAAATTTATATGTTGGAGGTATTGCCTTGAGGAAGTATACAAAAATAGCACTA
>NZ_VMMD01000034.1:0-19238 GCF_013277015.1 Streptococcus sp. 1032
AGCTGAAGCGCTTGCTGCCGCTCTAGGAGCTTGAGTCGGAGCTGAACTTGGAGCTGGAGCAGGACTTGCAGGTTGACTCGGAGCAGTTGGTTGAGACGGTTGAGGAGCTGGCTCAGATGGAGCTGTTGGAGTCTCAGTAGCTCCTTGGTCTGGCTGAGTAGGAGTAGAAGGTTGAGGTTGAGGCGTAGGAAGCGGACGTGGAGATGGTTGTGGATTGATGTTCTTGATAGCATCGATTCCTGCCACTTTTGCCTGTTCTACATCCTTATTTGTTACGCCCTTGTCTACCGCAATTTTAGCATCCTTAGCTTCTTGATCCACCTGTTGCAATGCTCTTGACTTGTCCTCAGTTGTCAAATCAAAACGATTCGAAATTTCTGTTTTCTTAGCAAATGCAGCAGCTTCAATTGCTTCGATTGCTTCGGCTTTCTTAGTTCCTGTAGCTGTGACTTTATTGATTTCGCTAACTCCATTTGTTTTAGCTGTCTCTACTGTCGCATCTGTTGTTGCTTCATTTATTGCTTTTATCGCTGCATCTGCTTTTGTTTTTACTGCTTCTTTTCCTGCAGTTTTTTCTTCTTCTGTTAAGCCTGCTTGGTTTCCTATTGTTGTCTTCTTAGCTTCCGCTACTCGATTAATTTCTGCAATTGCTTCGGCTTTCTTAGTAGTTCTTGGCAACGTAACATTTCCTATGTTAGTAATTCCATTATTCTTCGCTGTATTCAACGCTGTTTCATCTTGAGCATTTTTTATATTTTGGATAGCGTTATCTTTTGCTGTTTTCGCTAATCCTTTTACTTCTGTTTTTTCTTCATTAGTTAAAGAATTATCCTTATCTATATTAGAAGTTTTCATTGAAAATGCTTGTTCTACTTCATTTTTCGCCCCATCTTTATCTAATACTGGCGTTGGTGGCGTTGGTATTGTTACTGCATCACTCAAGTCTGATGTAGATCTTGCTACACTAATATCTCCACCATAAGTTGCTTTTATAGTTTCTTTATCCCTAGCAATGTTTTTTGCAGTAATCTTGTCCCCTACATTAAATGCATCACCTGGTGTCCAACTGGCAGTCCCATTTACAGCATCAATTGTTGCTTTTTTAGTATCATTTAGATAAAATTCAACAATTGAATCTTTGGTATTTCTAGCTGTCGCTTTAACAACAGCTCTTTTCCCTGCAGCATTTTCCAAATTTTCTACCGTTACAGTTGGTTTATTAGGTTTTACATTTACTTTAAGTGTCTTATTAACATAAACTTCACCAGTTTTTGAATCAGTAAACTTCAAACGAAAATCATAAGTACCTACCGCTCCGTCGCTTCCTCTAGTTTCATATGTATAAAGCACGAAGTCCCCTTCAACTTTACTTCCCCTATAATCTAAGTATGCTCCAGTAGTCGTAGCACTTGTGTATTGAGGTCTATAACCTTGACGTCTTCTGACTTTTAATATATACCGTGCATTTGGTGCTCGTCCAGCCTCTGTTTCCATACTTCCATCTAACTGATAAAATGTAACGTCACCTGCAGGAGCTGTCCTAAACCCACTACCTTCTGTAAAAGTAGTTCCATTCAAGCTATGATTATGCCCTGCGATATTGGTACCGTTTGGTTCTGTATTTTCTGCCTTTAGACCGACCGTCACTTTACCGTTTGTTGTATCAAGTTTAGGAGCCTTAGGTTCTACATCCTTCTTAACACGTTTTAAGCCAGTATTTTTATAACTTACTAATGTTCTAAAAGCTACATCTATTTCTGTTTGATTTTGCGCCGTTGCAAGGACTTGTCTCGCTTCTTCGGCTTTTGCTTTTAAGGCTGCTACTGATTCTTCTGTGTAGTTTTCTGTTTTTATGGCATCAATTTCACTTAATAGCGATTCTAAGTTCTGAGTATTTAGTTGTCTACTAAGTTCAATATCTGTTTTTGGTTGATCTTGTTTTTCTGCTATCTCTTTACTTGATTCTAATTTAGAGTTGCCTTCAGTACTCCTTTCCTCAACCTTAGATTTTCCTTCACCATCTTTAGATGAAGTTCCTGGGTCTTTTTTCTCTCTTCCTTGAGTTTCTGCTTCAGTTCCTGCTTGTCCTACGCTTGGATTTTGACTGCTTGTCTCTGATGAGCTTAGGGCAGATGAATTGTCAGGCTTGACATCCCTATCCTGAGCGACCACTTCTGTACTTGATTCTGCCGCCTGCACTTCTGTCGCTGGATTAGCCACAAAAAAGACAGACCCTAGCAAGACTGAGGCTGCTCCGATTGAAAACTTGCGTATAGAAAAGCGTTGGCGCTCATTCATTTTAAACTGTTTCATAGTTTTTCCTTTCTTTCTACCCTGTCTTTTCTCCTCTAGCCATGTTCATGCAGGCATCAACTCGCGATAAAAACAGGAAAACATGACCTTTTCTCATCTTGAACAAATGACAAAAAGCCTATTGTTTACTAACACTTAATTATATCAACTTAGTTCCCTTCCTTCAACCTCACTTTGCTTTAGAAAATCGATAATTATATATATATATATATATGGCTGTTGCCTATTTTAAAGGATTTATAGGCTCCTTATTTGGAAATTTAGTATATTTTCATTATTTTCAGAAATTTTAAATTTATATGACATTCAAAAGAAGCTGTTCGTCTTGCTATCTATCGCCAGAAAGACCTATCCTAGACTCAGCAAATAAAAAACAGGCTCTCCGAAAAATCAGAAATCCTGAGATACTATTTGATATAACTCCTATCCCAAATCACTTGATGTAGGCTCTCCCAGCTGTGTAGAATAGCTGAGGTAGACTAACTATGACAAAAATCAGCCATAGCCTGACTCGTAAAAGCCCAGATAAATATAGGAAAGAAGCAAAGAGAAAGGCCGATAGCAAAATCATACCCAAAGTCTCTCCAAAATTCCTGCAAATAAATAGAAGCCAAAGGAGAGATAAATGATAAAGAGACTAAAGCAAAAACGCTTGCCTGTCTTTTAGTACAAAAAGCACACCTTGACCAGATGGTTTTCCTTACCGTTAGTGCTGATTTTACAACAATGCCTCAAACTCAGTGACAGTCATTTCCAATTGCTCGCTCGCAACCTCAGGTGTTAGAAGACCTTGACGTACTAGATTTACTAAACCTACTTTTAGTCCCTGTTCGATGCCTTCAGCTCGTCCACGTTCAAGTCCTTGTGCTAAACCTTTTTCGATGCCTTGTTCAATCCCCTCTGCACGACCACGTTCAAGTCCACGCTCTAAACCTTGTTCAATACCCTCTGCACGACCACGTTCCAACCCTTTTTCCTCAGCTTGTTCCAAGGCATAGTCCTGCGCTAGCAAGGCTTGTTCTTCGCGCATACGTAGTTGACTAAACATCTTCCTGTCCTCCTCGGACCAGCTCTTGTAGTCCAGCAGTTGGTCTGCTTGGCTGATGGCTCGCTCTGGTTGTTGGGTAAAGGGTTTGTTCCCGAAAAACTCCAACCACAGTTTACGAACCTCGTCTTTGCTGGTTTCTCTGTATTTTTTAGGTTTTATTTGTAATGTTTTTCAATAGCGCCTCAAACTCAGCCACGGTCATACCTAATTGCTCACTTGCAACCTCAGATGACAGAAGTCCTTGGCGAACCATATCTAAAAAAGCAAGCAGCTTTCCACGTTCAATACCTTTTTCCTCAGCTTGTTCCAAGGCATAGTCCTGTGCTAACAAGGCTTGTTCTTCGCGCATACGTAATTGACTAAACATTTTCCTGTCCTCCTCGGACCAGCTCTTATAGTCTAGCAGTTGGTCTGCTTGGCTGATGGCTCGCTCGGGGTGTTGGGTAAAGGGCTTGTTCCCAAAAAACTCCAACCATGGTTTACGAACCTCGTCTTTGCTGGTTTCTCTGTATTTTTTTAATTCCAAGAACGCCATCTTAACCAGATGGTTTTCCTGACCGTTATTGGTGATAGTTAAGACCTCACCTGTCGTATCCTCTCGCATACTAAAACTGTGAAAGGCTAAATCGTCCGAGAAGTAGTTGCTATCCACGATTGCGATAGCGTATACTGGTGCGATATGTTTGTAACTCTGGTGAGTATTTCCTTCTTGCTGGCGGATTTTTTCAAGATTTTGATTGACCTGACTGCATAGGTAAGCCCACAGGCGATTGATGAAAAAATTCTGATGGTGGACTTGGATTTCAATAATAACCTGGGTTCCATTATCTAGTTCAGCCAAGACATCTATGCTAGTATAGAAATCTTGGGCTGAATAAGGCAGAGAAGGTAGTACATGAATATTGCTTCCTTCCAAAATGGTTACATTTTTTGCTGGTAAGTCCAGCATATCGCGGATAAATTGACAAGTGATTTCTGGATTACTAAAGATTTTCTTAGCAACCAAGTCATTAGTCGGGCTAATGCCCGGATGTCTGAGAATCATATTTCCTCTCCTTTCATTATAGCACATTTTTAAATCTAATTTACTAGATTTGATGCTTCTATCTATTTATTCGGAAAAGAAAGTGAAAAGTTCAAACTTTCCTGAAAATAACAATATCTTAGATAAAAAAGATAGCCAAACTCTTTACATCAAGAAATTTAGCTATCTTTTTTAGGTTGTTTTAAGATTGCATAACGCTTACAGATTTCTCACTTATGTTCTTTCAACAGCACTTCAAACTCAGCGACGGTCATGCCTAATTGCTCACTCGCAACCTCAGGTGTTAGAAGACCTTGACGTACTAGATTTACTAAACCTACTTTTAATCCCTGTTCGATGCCTTGTTCAATCCCCTCTGCACGACCACGTTCTAAGCCCTTTTCCTCAGCTTGTTCCAAAGCATAGTCCTGAGCCAATAACGCTTGTTCTTCTCGCATACGTAGTTGACTAAACATCTTCCTGTCCTCCTCGGACCAGCTCTTGTAGTCCAGCAGTTGGTCTGCTTGGCTGATGGCTCGCTCTGGTTGTTGGGTAAAGGGTTTGTTCCCGAAAAATTCTAACCATGGTTTGCGAATACTATCTTTGCTGGTTTCTCTATATTTTTTTAATTCCAAGAACGCCATCTTAACCAGATGATTTTCTTGTCCATTGTTTGTAATTGTTAAAGCCTCTCCCGTCGTATCCTCTCGCATGCTAAAACTATGAAAAGCCAAGTCATCTGAGAAGTAGTTACTATCCACGATTGCGATAGCGTACACTGGTGCAATGTGTTTGTAACTCTGGTGAGTATCACCTTCACGCTGACGAATTTTTTCAAGATTTTGATTGACCTGACTACACAGGTAAGCCCACAGGCGATTGATGAAAAAATTCTGATGATGAACTTGGATTTCGATAATAACCTGCGTGCCATTGTCCAACTCTGCCAAGACGTCTATACTGGTATAGAAATCCTGTGCCGAGTAGGGCAGGGAAGGCAAGACATGAATGTTACTTCCCTCCAAAATGGTCACATTTTTTGCTGGTAAGTCCAGCATATCGCGGATAAATTGACAAGTGATCTCTGGATTGCTAAAAATTTTCTTAGCAACCAAATCATTGGTTGGGCTGATGCCCGGATGACGTACAGTCATATTTCTTCTCCTCTCATTATAGCACATTTTTTAATCTAATTTACTAGATTTGATGCTTCTATCTATTTATTCGGAAAAGAAATTAAAAGTCTCCTAATTTTTAATCAATTCTTTCTAATGGATATATAGAATAAGGAAACTTTCCAATTTCTAGTACTATTTTAGAAGTTATAGTGTAGCATTCCAACTTCAAAGCACCATAAAGTCGATTGAAATAAGAACAATAAAAACAATTCTCGTAAACGGATTGTAATCACAAAAAAGCAAGCATTCACAAGAATACTTACCTATCATGGAAGGAATAGTTGTTCCTCTTTTTTATGACTAAAATTCAAAGAATTCCAGAGCTTTTTTCAAGAGCAAATCCGTATATTCTGGATCTTCTTGGGCTACTTCTATTTCCCACTGAACTTTTTCCAAATCATCTGTAATCACTCCATCTACTCCTAAGTGAAGAGATTTGCTGATAGCTTCTGAATCATTGACAGTCCAGACATAAAGTTTCTGGTCCGTTGTCCATAGTTTGCTTACAAAATATTCATCCAAGGTCGAATACTCCATAGTATATCCTGTCGCCTTTGTTTTAGGAAAGACAGAATTGTAGGGCATGATGAAATAAACTGGCAGTTCGGCATCATACTGTCTTACTTTTTCAACAACATGGTAGTCTAAAGACTGGATTTGATGCCCATAAATCTTGAGCTTTGCAGCATAACGGGCTAAAAAGCGGTCCATCATGTCTGGACTATCTTTTTTACTGGTTTTGATTTCAATTAGTAATTTTTGACCAAGTTCGTTGGCTCGACTGAGATAATCTTCAAAGCTTGAAATTTTAGTCTGGTAGCCATTTTCAAAAATATCAATCCCTTTAAGCTCCTCCAAGTTTAAGTCTTGAGGACTTTTATTGATACCTGCTAGATTTTTCAAGTTAGCATCATGCATCATGACAAACTGCCCATCTTTTGTTTCCTGCACGTCCGTCTCCACCAAGTCTGGTTTGAGTTGTGCTGTAGTTTCCAAGGACTCTACTGTATTTTGAATCCCATTTGCATTAGAAACCCCTCGGTGAGAAATAAGCTGAGGTAGATGAACCATGGGAGCCTCCAGATAAATATAACCTTCTAAGGCAAAGAAAAGACTGGCACAAGTCATGACTCCCCATCGCATGATGTGATCTTTTTCTCTCCGAGGAAGCATATCCAGCTCCTTTCCTGTCAAAAATGAAACAAATTTAACCAAAAAGTAAGTTAAAGCCATATAATAAAGATTTTTAATCACGACAAAATTCAAAATACCAAGAATCAGAGACTCTCTCTGAGTGATGTCATCTACCAAAGTTTGAGCCAATAACAAAGGAATCAAAGGAAGATAAAATAATAAATTTGCCTTGAGCAAGATATAAAATAAATTCCAAGCATAAAAAGCAACTCTTTTCTTGGTTTTCTCCAAACTAAACATCACTGCTTCTCGAACAGTCAGCTGATCATATACAATCTTCGGAAGGGCAAACATCAATCTGACAGAGACATAGAGAAAAATAAGAGATAGAAGTAGGATGCTCAGCCACCACATCCAATATTTATCTTCTAAATAATCTTGAATAAACTCTGGAATGACGATTTTATTGAGATAATAAATCTTCAGCATTTTCCGTATAAAAGGAAAAAGCATAGCTATATAGAAAAAGATAAACAAGGCTTTGGCGCAAGTTAGCTTTTTCATAAATCCAAAACTTTCATGGAAAACCTTGCGGATATACTCAATTAGCCTTCGCTTTTCATGATAGAGGAGATGACGAGCACCAATAAAGAGGAGTCCTATTTGAAAATAAGCGACCAGCAGGTTAATGATAATCAAGGCCAAAAAAGCTAGACTAATCAATGGAGAATGAGTGAGGATGGCTAAGACATTGTTATAGGAAATAAAAAGATAACCTGTCTGATCTAATAAGAAGCTAGCCAACCATGAATTGAATGGGACCCACAAATACTCCACTATCATAAAAATCAAGAAAAAGAGAAAGAGGATTTTATCAAGATTGAGATAAATCTGTTTAAAACCCAATTTTTTAGGTTTTTCAGGTTTCATAGGCACTCCTAATCAAATAATTGAGACAAGTCCAAGCTTCCAAAAGGATTGTTTGAGAGGCTACTTTCTGCCCCTAACAATTCTCTAGCTTGATCCGACTCTAGAAAGGACTCGTAAACACGCGCTGTCATACGAGCATCCTCCAAGCTATTATGAGATTGACCTTGAAATCCAAGAAATGAGGCAACAGTTTGCAATTTGAGATTAGCAATACCATGTAAATCCGAACTCCGACGTTCAAAAGCTTCATCATACAAGTCCACCTTGTACTGCTGGCTGTAGTCTAAACCATGCTCTGCTAGAATAGGCAAATCACTTTTAGCAGCATTGTAGCCAACCATGGGTAAAGAACCCACAAAATCTTGGAATTCTTTTATGACTTCCTCCACTGGAGGAGCATCTTTTAAGGTCTCGGCTGTAATCCCAGTCAAACCATTGATAAAACTTTTTAGAGGCACACTGGTATGAACATAGGAATCATAGGCATCGATTTCCTGACCATCTCTAAAACGCACTGCCGATACTTGAATCAAGTGTATTTGCCCTTCATGCTGATTAAATTCTAAATCGAAAGCAATGTAATCTTCTAATCGTTCCATTTTCTATCTCTCCTATACTGTTATTTTACTTGAGCAACTATACTATTTAGATTAGAAATAAAAGAAGCCATCAGGTTAGCATTTAACCTAAACAGCTCCTTGATTATCCTCCAAATAAACGAGCAAAAAAGCCTTTCTTAGTGGATTGGACTTCTTCTTTTGCTTGGTCCAGCTCTAGCTTGAGATTTTCTTGATCCTTCATGGCTTGAAGAGTCAATTGTTGCTGCTGATCGAGTTGTTTGTCTTTCTCAGCAATCTGACGGTCTTTGATACGCATCTGCTCATCTTTTTCTGATAACTGACGATCCTTGGCTTTTAATTGTTCATAGAGACGAAGAATTTCTGCATTCTTCTCATCAACCAGAATCTCCATCAGTTCACGCTGCTTGACATCTTCACTGACAGGCTCATCTTCAAAAATCGTTTTTTTATAGATTTCTTCTAGCTTAATCAAACCACTTCGGGTAACGACCGTTACCCCTTTGTCGTTTTTATCTGTGTCTTCTTCTGGTAATTCTTTGACACGGTTATTGATTGCTTGGCGAGATAATCCTAAAACCTCTGCAATCTCACTGACGGTCATTTCAATACTCATAATATCCTCTGAAACGTTTTCTAGCTTTTCTTTACTTAAATCTTATCATAAGCTAGAAAAACTGTCAAATTTCCGCTTAATCTAAAGCCTTCAAAAAGGCTAATAAGACTTGGGCAGAGCGGCGTCCAGCTTCGATAATAAACTCATCAAAAGAGATGTTTGCTTCATGGTTGGCATTGTCACTCATAGCGCGGATGACTAAGACTGGAAGATTAAGGGCATGCGCCGCCTGAGCAATAGCTGCCCCCTCCATCTCAACGGCTAAAACTTCTGGGAAATGGGACTTAATCGCTTCTATCTTATCATTTCCTGCAACAAAACTATCTCCTGTAGCAATCAAACCAAGATGCCAGTTTTGATCCAATTGAGATAAACTCTTTTGGATTTTGGCAACAAAGGTTTTATCTGATTCGAAATAAAGCGGTTGTTGCGCCATTTGTCCATAAGCATAGCCAAAAGCTGTGACATTCACGTCATGATAGGCTAATTTGTCTGCAATCACAACATCACCAACAGCAATACCTTCTGCTACTGCACCAGCTGATCCCGTATTAATCAAAGCATCCACCTGGAAATGATCAGCCAAAATAGCTACACTCATAGCAGACATGACCTTACCAATTCCACTTTCTACAAGAACGACTTCATGAGAGGCAATGGTTCCTGTGTGATAGGTATTGCCTAAAACAACTTGCTTCTGGGCATTTTCTAGATGCTGGACCAGATACGCCAGTTCTTCTGGCATAGCCGCAATAATTCCTATTTTCATTTCAATTCCTTTTCTATTACAACAGTTTCATTGCTAAGACAAGCAAAATTAAGAGAAAGATGACTGCAAATAAGATTTTATTCAGTTTAGAATTGAAGACATTTCTCTTGGTATTTTCAATGCGACGGCTTTTATGAATAGACGGTTCGACCTGAATCTTCAAGGTTTCCTGGCTAAAACCATGATCCTTAGGATTGGAATAACCAAAACGGGAAGAAGAGGTTGGTAAAATCTTAGTCTCCTCATCATCAAGTAAAGGAGGACCTGAAATTTTTTCGCCTCTATTAGCCCTTTCAATCATTTCATCCGTTAATAAAGGTTTACCCATACTGACCTCCTCTATTTTTTATGCAATTCCCAATACTGAACAGCCATAATTGTCTTGGCATCACAGATATGACCTGATTGGATTAATTCCTTGGCTTCTTCTAAGCTCACTTCAAGGACTTCTAAGGTTTCATCCTCATCCTGCGGACGCGGATTTTCCACTTTCGTCAAATCGCTTGCTAGGTATAGTTTTAACTTTTCATTACAAAAACCAATAGCTGAATAAAAATCATACAAGAGTTCTAATTTCCCTGTATAGGCTGTTTCTTCCTCTAATTCTCGAAGAGCTGCTGCAACAGGGTCTGTATTTTCTCCCACTTCCAACTTTCCGGCTGGAATTTCGTAAGAGACAGCCTCGATAGCTTTGCGGTACTGCTTGACCAAGATGAGTTTTTGTTCATCCGTTACTGCTAAAACACAGACAGCCCCATTGTGGAAAATCAAATCCCGTTGGGCAGTTCCCTTGCCTTCTGGTAATTCAACCTGATCTTGGACCAGTTTAAATATTGGTCCTTGATAGATTTCTTTTCGGCTAAGCGTTTTTTCTTCAAATTCCATGACAGACTCCTACTGATTCTTAGGATGATGAGGAAGACGTGTTGCATATTCGTCTTTATTGACCTGACGACCGCGACCAATCGCAATCGCATCCGCTGGAACATCTTTAGTAATAGTTGAACCAGCTCCAACGAGGGAATTGTCACCAAGTTCTACTGGCGCAATAATGGTTGAATTTGAACCAACAAAGACATTGTTACCGATGACTGTCTTGTATTTGTTTTTGCCGTCATAGTTGACTGTAATGGTTCCTGCACCAAAATTAACATGGCTACCCACTTCACAGTTTCCGATATAAGTCAAATGACCAGCCTTGGTATTCTCACCGATAGAAGAACCTTTCACCTCGACAAAGTTTCCAATATGGACTTGTGCACCCAGACTTGAACCTGGACGAATGTGGGCATACGGACCGACTGTCACTCCGTCAGCAACACTACTTTCCTCAATCATAGAATTGGTAATGACAGCTCCTGCTCCAATAGTGCTATCCACTACATACGTTCCATTTGTCAAAAGAGTCTCAGCACCAATTTTAGTTTGCCCCTTCAAGGTAACATTGGCTTCGATTTGAACTTCAGGCGCAATTTCAACATCAATATCGATATAAGTTGCTTCTGGGTTGACAAAGCTAACCCCATTGACCATGTGTTGGTGATTGATGCGACGACGCATAACCGACTCAGCTGTCGCAAGTGCCACACGGTCATTTACCCCAAGACTTTCATCAAAATCTTTCAAAGTATAAGCACCGACTTTTTCACCAGATTCACGGAAAATACCAATGACGTCTGTAATATAGTATTCTCCTTGAGCGTTGTTGGTATTGATATTTTTCAAAGCCTCAAACAAACGCTCGTTGTCAAAGACGTATGTTCCAGTGTTGATTTCCTTGATTTGTTTTTCAAAATCTGTGGCATCCTTTTGCTCAACAATACGAAGAACCTCAGCATTGTCATTACGAACAATTCGTCCATAGCCAAAAGGATTATCTGTTTCAGCAGTCAAGATAGTAGCCACATTTTTATGATTGATGTGGAAATCAATCAAGTTTTTCAAGCTTTCACCTGTGATTAAAGGAGTATCTCCTGCGATGACCAAGGTGTGACCTGACAAACCTTCCAAGATAGGCTCTGTCATCATAACCGCATGCCCAGTACCCAACTGTTCAGATTGAGTCACAAATTC
This sequence comes from Streptococcus sp. 1032, assembly GCF_013277015.1. NCBI lineage: Bacteria > Bacillati > Bacillota > Bacilli > Lactobacillales > Streptococcaceae > Streptococcus > Streptococcus sp. 1032. The sequence continues at coordinate 11,664 of NZ_VMMD01000034.1, forward strand.
TGTCTGTCCAGCCAAGACCTCCTCAACCAATTCTGCCTTGTGTCCTACAACTGTTACTGTCTTTTCAGGTTGGATAGCTCCCACACTACGGAAAACATGTTCCAACATAGAAATACCCGCAACCTTGTGCAACACTTTTGGCAAATCAGATTTCATGCGAGTCCCTTTACCCGCTGCTAAAATAATGGCAAAATTTGACATAATCTTCTCTTTTCTGTAGAAATTCCCTTTTATTATACCATATTTCAAATCATTCCGCGCCCTTGAATAAAAAAATGCTCCAAAGTCCTTTCCTTAACCCATTTTTTTGATTTTTTTTGATTTTTAGGGTAAAATTATGAGATATGAGAAAACAAATTCATCCACTTATTTTATTTAGTTTTTTTGGGATTATGATGTTCATTTTAATCATCAATCGCCCACTTAATGACAACCAATCCTTTAAAACAAAATCCAACATAGCGCAGATTGAAGCACAGGCTTTGAAACACTTAGACAGACCGATTATTGACCTCTCTGGCTGGCAGCGTCCTGAGGAAATCAACTACGATGCCCTCTCACAAAATATTTCAGGCGCTATTGTTCGTGTTCACAGCGGTGCTCAAACGACAAAAGAAAATGATGCTTCCTTTATCAATGGAATAGACAAAGCCTATAAGAGTCATATCACTGAACTTCAAAAGCGGAATGTCCCCGTTGGGGTCTACGCTTATGTAGCTGGAAAAAGTGTCCAAGAAATGGAAAAAGCCGCTGAAGTTTTCTACAATGCTGCCTCTCCTTACAGCCCTAGTTACTATTGGCTAGACATAGAAGACAAAACCATGTCCAATATGAACGAGGGTGTTGAAGCCTTTCGAGCAAAATTAGCATCACTAGGTGCTAAAAACATCGGAATCTACGTTGGGGTCTATTTCATGGAAGAACATAGTATTGATACAGGCAAGTTTACCTCTGTTTGGATTCCGTCCTACGGCTCAGACTCAGGATTTTTTGAGAGCAGTCCTAAAACTGATTTAGATTATGACATCCACCAATACACATCTAAAGGGAAAATTGCCGGCTTTGACCACAATTTGGATATCAACGTCATCTCTCCCTTAAAAAACAAAGAAGAAACCTTTAGAAAACTCTTTTTAAAACCTTAAAAGCATTTGTTTAGCATTTGCTTTTTCTTTTTGTGTTTGATTGTGATACAATATAGTAAGGATTTTTTGAAATAGAAATAGTTGGAGGAACTATATGCTCTCATGGTTAGCGCGCATTATTAAAGGGATTGTGATTGCTCTTGGATTTATTCTACCGGGAATTTCCGGAGGAGTTCTAGCAGCAATCTTAGGCATTTACGAACGGATGATTGGCTTTCTGGCCCATCCCTTTAAAGACTTTAAAGAAAATGTTTTGTACTTTATTCCAGTTGCCATCGGTATGCTTCTGGGAATCGGATTATTTTCCTACCCGATTGAATACCTGCTTGAAAATTACCAGGTCTTTGTCTTATGGAGCTTTGCGGGTGCCATCATTGGTACGGTTCCTAGCCTACTAAAAGAATCAACTCGAGAATCTGACCGAGACAAGATTGATTTAGCTTGGTTCTGGACAACCTTTATCATTTCTGGACTAGGACTCTATGCCTTAAATTTTGTCGTTGGAACCTTAAGTGCTAGCTTTCTTAATTTCGTCCTAGCAGGTGCACTGCTGGCTCTTGGCGTCTTAGTTCCTGGCCTCAGTCCATCAAATCTACTTTTGATTTTGGGTCTCTATGCTCCTATGTTGACTGGTTTTAAAACCTTTGACCTCTTGGGAACCTTCTTCCCGATTGGAATTGGTGCAGGTGCAACTCTCATCGTTTTTTCAAAATTGATGGATTATGCCTTAAACAACTACCACTCACGCGTCTATCATTTCATCATCGGTATTGTCCTATCAAGTACCCTTTTGATCTTGATTCCAAATGCAGGAAACGCTGAAAGTATCCAATACACTGGCCTTTCTCTTGTTAGCTATGTCATCATCGCCTTCTTCTTTGCACTGGGAATCTGGCTTGGTATTTGGATGAGCCAATTGGAGGATAAGTATAAATAATGGCAAAAAAAGTTAAAATCAAAAAAACATTGGTGGAACAAATCCTATCTAAAGCAGGTATCCCACATCAGGGGATTCAAATCAATGCCCTGGAAGGAGAGCTGCCTCAAGGTTATGAACGAGATCAGATTTTCAAAACCTTGGCTCTTTTGGGAGATAAGACAGGACCGATTATCGGAATTGTGCCTATCACTCAACACTTATCGGAAAAGAAACTAGCTAAAATTTCTGGTAATAAAAAAGTGAGCATGATTCCACAAAAGGACTTAGAAAAAACAACTGGTTACATTCATGGAGCCAATAATCCTGTCGGAATTCGTCAGAAACACAATTATCCCATTTTTATCGATAAAATTGCTCTAGACTTGGATCAAATGATTGTCTCTGCTGGCGAAGTTGGTCACAGCATTATCGTAGCGCCACAAGACCTGGCTAGCTTTGTAAAGGCAGACTTTGTAGATATTTTGGAGGACAGCAAGTAATGAAACTCTACTTTGTCCGCCACGGTCGTACCGTCTGGAACCAAGAAGGGCGTTTTCAAGGTGCTAGTGGAGATTCTCCCCTTCTTCCTGAATCCATTGAAACCCTAAAACAACTTGGCCAATATCTCAAGGAAATTCCTTTTGATCAGATTTATGCAAGTGATTTACCTCGAGCGGTCAAATCTGCTGAGATTATCCAAAGTCAACTCAAGACACCCTGTCCTTTAGAAAGTGTTCCGAATCTCCGTGAATGGCAGCTAGGTAAATTAGAAGGTTTGAAAATTGCAACCTTGGAAGCTATTTACCCGCAACAAATCAAAGCTTTCCGATCTAATCTTGCTCAATTTGACACTCAAATGTTTGGAGCCGAATCCCTCTATAGCACCACGCAACGGACCATCCAATTTATCAAATCATTAAAAGATAGTCCAGCTGAGCATATTCTAATTGTCGGTCACGGTGCCAATCTTACTGCCAGTCTTCGTACTCTTCTAGGATATAAAGAACCACTTCTTCGTAAAGATGGCGGTCTAGCAAATGCCAGCCTGACAATTCTAGAAACCCATGATTTTGAAACATTCACTCTCGATACTTGGAATGATACTTCTTATCAATCATAATTATAGCCTAGCCTTCTGAACTAGAACCATAGGAGATATAGTCAGTTGAAACAAAAATAAGACAAAAGAGCCTCGTAAAAAGGTATTGCAACTTGCCAATACCTTTTTGATATGAACATGTGTCTTCTCAACAGGATTGTAGAGCAAAATGAAATAAGAACTGAATAATGTGATTTTGAGAATTTAAATCAATTTATAAGAATGTTTTAGAAGCAGTGATGTACTATTTCAGATTCACTTTTCTATACTAATACTCTTCGAAAATCAAATTCAAACCGCGTCAACGTCGCCTTGCCGTACTCAAGTACAACCTGCGGCTAGTTTCCTAGTTTGCTCTTTGATTTTCATTGAGTATAAGATGAGTAGGGAGGAAGAGGTAAAAGTTTATGCCCAAACTCTTCACATAAGAACTCTAGCTTACCCATTCTATGGAATCTTGCATTATCCATTAAAACTTCCAGACTCATACTCTTCTAAAATCTATTCAAACCACGTCAGCTTCACATTATATATGTTGGTGACCTCATAAGTCTTATCTGCAACCTCAAAGCTGTTCTTTGAGAAGCCTACAGCTAGCTTCCTAGTTTAATCTTTGCTTTTCACTGAGTAGCAAGTTAAAAAAATGAGGCTGGTCAAAAAGTCTTGAAAATCAAAAAACGCATAATATCAGGTATTGAAAACCTTGTACTATGCGTTTTATTGTGGGAAAATTTACTTTATTTTTTCCTGAAGTCGAGTTTTTGCCTGACTCATTGATTTGGACTATTCGTTTGATGTACTACTGCTTGAGCTTGAATCTCCACCACCGATATATTGGGTAAAGATATTTTGGAAGGCTTGGTCCTTAACCTTGATATTGGCTGCTTGCAATTCTTTTCCGATAATGCTTTGAACAAATGTTGAATCATTTTGTTTTTGAGTCAAGATAACAGTTTTTAATTTTTCTTTGTAGTCATCAATATTAGATGATTTTTCTGTTTTCTTAATGAGTTTTACAATGTAATATTGGCTACTGTAGGCTTGTGTGCCAGTTGCTGTAATCACATCAGAAACGCCGTTTACATCTAAAGCAAAAGCAGCTTTTTTAACTTGTTCCGGTACTTCTGTTGAAGCAGAATCAAAGGTGATTTCTCCACCATTCGCTTTAGTTTTCTCATCAGTTGAGTTATCTTTGGCTAATTGGGCAAAGTCAGCACCTTCTGCCTTGGCTTTTTCGAGAACTTCTTTGGCCTTATCTTCATTATCAAGACGGATGATTTGAGCCGTTACATCTGGAGTATATTCGTCAAAGGCCTTCTTGTAAGCATCATCTGTCAATTCAGCTTCTGCTGCCTTCTTAACTGCCAACTCAACTAATTTACTTGTACGAATTTGAGCTTTACGTGTTTCAAGGGTCATTCCTGCTTGTGACAAGACACGTTGGTAGTTCTCACCATATTGTTTCTCTTCTTCGGCAATAGTATCATCAACCTCTTTATCATCAAGCTCTGAGCCATATTGTTTTTCAAAAACTTTTTGGATGGTCATATTTAACAAGACTTGTTGGGCTGAAGGGTTGCTTTTCACTTGCTCATAAAATTGATGTTCTGTGATGACATCCCCTTTCATGCTGATAAGGTCTGCCCCTTCTGAACCTTTCGAACAAGCTGCTAAAGTTGCTACTGATAATAGTGTAATGGCACCTGCCAATAGTTTTTTCTTCATGTCTACTCCTTTGAGATAAGTGTTACTCTATCTATTTTACTATATTTTCTTAAATTTTTCTGAAAATCATTCGCTGTCAGGCAATTGAACATCTGCTACATTTTTACGAAGCATGAGAATGCCGTCTCCCAGAGGTACTAATGTTGCGGTAAGTCCTGGATTGTCTAAGGTTGCGTCAAATAGTCTTTGAAGTCCTCGATAGATGGTTCGCTGACCTCGACGGACTTCTATAATGTCCTTGGCAACATCACCGCCTTGAAAAATATCATCCAAGACAACCACACCACCGACTTCCAAATGTTTGAGGATTTCTGGCAGAAAGACGATGTATTTAGACTTGGCTGAATCCATAAAGACGAAATCATAGGACTCTGTCAAGGTAGATAAGACATCTACCGCATCTCCTTCTAGGAGTGTGATTTGCTTACGACTGTCAAATTGAGCAAAATTTTCCTTGGCAAAACCAATCATTTCTGGATTGCGGTCAATGGTTGTAATCTTAGAATTTGGCGCATATTCTGCCATCAAGAGGGCTGAAAAACCGATGGCCGTCCCAATTTCCAGAATGTTTTTAGGTTGCATGGTTTCCATGAGAAAACGGAAATAAGCTACCGTTTCATGGGGAATAATGGGAATATTTTCCTTGCGGGCAAAGTCTTCCAATTCTTTCAAAGCTCCTGTGACTTGCTTTTGGCGCTGACGCATCAAGTCCACAATTTCTTCCTTGACGACAGGGCGACGCATGTTATGGTTGGCATTCTTACTATACGATTCAACCATCTTATGCCAATCCCAATTTTTCAACAAGGGCTTCAAACTCATTCAAACGACGTTCAAAGACTGCAAAGGCATCGTTGAGATAGTCTTCCTTCTCCATATCAACTCCAGCTTTTCTCATGACATTAAGTGGATAGTCAGACTTACCTGCCTTGAGGTAGTCGATATAGCGGTCACGGTCTTCTTGACTACCATGAACAATCTTTTCAGCCAAGGCTGAGGCTGCTGCAAATCCTGTTGAATATTGGTATACATAGTAGTTATAGTAGAAGTGTGGAATGCGTGCCCACTCGTATTGGATTTCAGGATTGTCTTCCTTACTCAAACCATAATACTCTTGGTTCAAGTCTGCGTAGAGTTTATTTAAGAAATCGCTTGTCAAGACTTCACCATTTTGATCCGCTTGGTGAATCGCGTGTTCAAACTCAGCAAATTGAGTTTGGCGGAAAACTGTTCCACGGAAACCGTCTAGGAAGTTATTGAGAATAGCAAAGCGCGTTGCGTCATCTTCCACTTCTTCCAATAATTTCTCCGTCAAGATATTTTCATTGGTAGTTGATGCAATCTCAGCCAAGAAAATAGAGTAATCCCCGTAAACATAAGGCTGAGTTTCGCGAGTATAGCTTGAGTGCATACTGTGACCAGTTTCATGAACAAGAGTAAAAAGATTGTCTAGATTGTCCTGCCAGTTAAGAAGCATGAAGGCATTGGTATCGTAAGAACCACCAGAGTAAGCCCCTGAACGCTTGCCTTGATTTTCATAAACGTCAATCCAACGCTCACTGAAAGCACGTTTAACACGGCTCAAGTAATCTTCACCCAAGACTGCCAAGGCATCTTCTGCCTTTTTCAAGGCTTCTTGGTAGGTGAAACTATAATCTACTGACGAAAGCGGTGTGTAGACATCGTACATCTTGAGATCTGAAATTCCCAAGATTTTTGAACGAAGTTCAAGGTAACGATGCAAGAGTGGCAAATGCTTGCGAACTGCTGCTACCAAATTGTCATAAACACTTTCTGGAACAAAATTAGCCGCTAGGGCTGCATGACGAGCGCTCTTGTAGTTGCGAACTTTAGCACGATAGTTTTGCACCTTAACATTGGTTTGCAAGGTTTTAGCATAGGTGTGTTGGAATTGTTGATAAGTCGCATAAAGAGCTTGATAAGCACCACGACGCACCTCACGATTTTTAGACTCCATCAAACGTGTGTAAGTCCCATGAGATAGCTGAACTTCCTTACCATCATCGTCAAGAACATAAGGGAAAACAATATCCGCATTGTCCAAGATAGCGAAAGTTTCACTTGCCGAACCAAAGATTTCCCCAGCTCCAGCCAATAATTCTTCTTCGCGTTGTGAAAGAACGTGTTCCTTACCTTGTAAAAGCTTATCAAAATAGTGTTGATAAACCTGCAATTTTGGTTGAGCCTCTAAAAAGTCAGTATACTGCTTTTCACTAATTTCCATAAATTCAGGTTCATAGAATGAAAAGGCTTGGTCTAGCTGGCTGTAGAGAGTCATTGCCTTGGCGTAATACTCTTGGTACTTGGCTTCACGTGTATCCTGGTCATTTTTCATATGAGCATAAACGTAAAGCTTCTCCATTTGGCGTTCCATTTCAAGAGAAAATTCAGTAATTTCGAGTAGGCTATCCGCACTATCCAAGAGATGACCTTCATACCGAGCCACTGTCTCCAGTTGTTCTGTTAACTCTTTTAAGGCTTCTTCCCAAGCCTGGTCAGTTGGGTAAATCGTTGATAGATCCCATGTATCTTTTTCATTTATTTCATTTCTTTGTAATACCATTAGATTCCTCCATCCTTTCTATTCTACCATATTTTTTAAGAAATATTGCTGATAAAAGGCTGGTGGATAAAGCTTTTGCCAATCAGCTAACTTCTCAAAGTAA
>NZ_VMMD01000035.1:0-3965 GCF_013277015.1 Streptococcus sp. 1032
GCTGTTTTTTCGTCCTCAGTTAAACTTGAATCTTGTGTAATCTGATTTGTTTTTTCTGTAACTTTAGCTTCAATTGCAGCTATTGCGCTTGCTTTCGCCTTGTTCGCTGTTGTTACAGCTCCAATAGCTGTGATACCTTTGTTTTTCTCTGTCTCTACATTAGCGTTAGTAGTTGCTTGATTGATGGCAGTTTTTGCTTTACCTGCTTCTTGAGTAACTTGGTTCTTCTCTGCTGTTTTTTCGTCCTCAGTTAAACTTGAATCTTGTGTAATCTGATTTGTTTTTTCTGTAACTTTAGCTTCAATTGCAGCTATTGCACTTGCTTTCTTAGTTGTTCCTGTTAGAGCAACATTCTGAATATTACGAACTCCTTCTGTTTTAGCGTTATTCAAATCCGTTTCAGTTTGTGCATCATTTATTTTGGTAATGGCACTATTTTTAGCTGTCTCTGCTAAACCTTTTACTTCAGATTTTTCTTCATTAGTTAAACCATTATCGTTATCTATTTGACCTGATTTAGCAGTGAAGGCGTTGTTAACCTCTTTCGTAGCACCATCCTTATCTAACGTCGGTGCAGGCGCTGTCGCCTTAATACTATTTGCTGAAAAGTCCGTCTTCAATCCTTCGTAATATGTAGTATTTGTTCCCTTATGAACATACGCCACTACAAGTCTAAGATTATCCGTTCCTATTCCTTTTGTTTGATCACTATATTTAGGAGGAACAAAATCAAAGCTCCCATCTGTCTTTACTGGGGCTTCCGCAACAACATGATAACCATCTGCCTCTGGTAAGTAACTATAAGGATTTTGCCGTCCTCCGGTTACTAAATAAGCTTTTAACTCAGCATCAGATGGAAGATTGTTAGGCTCCGCCTTTGTGCCAATAGTACCAGAAACTACTGGTTTCTCATTAGATTTTCCTTCTAAATCTTGACTAGTTGTTGTAAATCTTGGGGTAGGGAGAGGACGAGCAATACTGACTGTGGTATGTTCACTATGACCTGCGCTATCTGTAGCTGTGACAACGATATTAGATAAACCATGTTTATTTCCAGGAATACGACCTGTTAAGTCTACATATCCCCTCGATCCTATAGTTTTCAAACTTGACTTCGTCAATCCCAAGCCATCTAGTCCTTGCACATCTATATTTGTAATAGTGCGACCACTTAGAGACTCAGCTATCAATCGAACATTATTCCCGACCGCTTCACCCGTCAGTACTGGTACGACTTTTTTAGTAGAATACTGAGGGTCAGAGGTTCTTCCAGTAGCTAATCCCACCCTCAAACTTGAAGTTTCCCTAGAATGTCTTAGATTTCCATCTAAATTAGCCGCTTCTCCCTGCTGAAGTTGACTAGCCTTTCTATACTCTTCAAGTGCCGCATTAAAAATCTCCTGATCAACAAGTCCAGTTTCCGATGTTCCCAATGCTGCATTGAATTTTTCGTATGCTTCATTGAGTTTTTGGACTTGTTCTTGATTTCCAGCACTGTTCTTGAGATTTTGAAGAAGCTTGTGTATATCATCTGATAGAGAGTAACTTCCTTCACCATTTATATAACTTGTACTACTTGCAACACTTTCCTCTTTCTGATTCTCTACACTTCTATCTTGAGATTGAGGTGATTTGCTTCGGCGACCTATGGATACTGTTTCCTCTTCCAACTCTGGTTGAGCTTCTTTTTTATCTTTTTCTGCCTCAGACACGGGAGATGATTCGCCAGATACAGGTTTAACTACACCATCAACTTTTTCGTCACCTTTATTCTCTACTGTTGATTTAGCTTTTCCTTCACCATCTTTAGATGGAGCTCCTGGGTCTTTTTTCTCTGTTCCTTCAGTTCCTGCTTGTCCTACGCTTGGATTTTGACTGCTTGTCTCTGATGAGCTTAGGGCAGATGAATTGTCAGGCTTGACATCCCTATCCTGAGCGACCACTTCTGTACTTGATTCTGCCGCCTGCACTTCTGTCGCTGGATTAGCCGCAAAAAAGACAGACCCTAGCAAGACTGAGGCTGCTCCGATTGAAAACTTGCGTATAGAAAAGCGTTGGCGCTCATTCATTTTAAACTGTTTCATAGTTTTTCCTTTCTTTCTACCCTGTCTTTGCTCCTCTAGCCATGTTCATGCAGGCATCAACTCGCAATAAAAACAGGAAAACATGACCTTTTTTCATCTTAAACAAATGACAAAAAGCCCAGTGTTTACTAACACTTCATTATATCAACTTAGTCCCCTTCCTTCAACCTCACTTTGTTTCAGAAAATCGATAATTATATATATATATATATATGTATGTTGCTTATTTTAAGGGATTTAGAGGCTCCTTATTTGTAAATTTAGTATATTTTTCATTATTTTCAGAAATTTTAAATTTATATGACATTCAAACGAAACTGTTCGTCTTGCTATCCATCGCCAGAAAGACCTATCCTAGACTCAGCAAATAAAAAAACAGGCTCTCCGAAAAATCAGAAAACCTGAGATATTATTTGATATAACTCCTATCCCAAATCACTTGATGTAGGCTCTCCCAGCTGTGTCGAGTAGCAGAGGTAGACTAACCATGACAAAAATCAGCCATAGCCAGACTCGTAAAAGCCCAGATAAATATAGGAAAGAAGCAAAGAGAAAGGCCGATAGCAAAATCATACCCAAAGTCTCTCCAAAATTCGGGCAAATACCATAGAATCCAAAGGAGAGATAAAGGATAAAGAGACTAAAGCAAAAACGCTTGCCTGTCTTTTAGTACAAAAAGCACACCTTGACCAGATGGCGTGCTTGACCATTATTGCTATTCTTACAACAATGCCTCAAACTCAGCTACGGTCATGCCCAATTGCTCGCTCGCAACCTCAGAAGTCAGAAGTCCTTGGCGAACCATATCTAGGAAGGCAAAAAGTTTCCCTTCTTCCCTTCCTTCAACTTTCCCACGCTCCAAGCCTTCTTCTCGCCCTTTTTCAATACCTTCTGCACGGCCACGTTCAAGTCCACGCTCCAGTCCCTGTTCAATCCCCTCTGCACGACCGCGTTCCAACCCTTTTTCTTCAGCTTGTTCCAAGGCATAGTCCTGCGCTAGCAAGGCTTGTTCTTCGCGCATACGTAGTTGACTAAACATCTTCCTGTCCTCCTCGGACCAGCTCTTGTAGTCCAGCAGTTGGTCTGCTTGGCTGATGGCTCGCTCTGGTTGTTGGGTAAAGGGTTTGTTCCCGAAAAACTCTAACCATGGTTTGCGAATACTATCTTTGCTGGTTTCTCTATATTTTTTTAATTCCAAGAACGCCATCTTAACCAGATGGTTTTCTTGTCCGTTATTTGTGATGGTTAAGGCTTCACCTGTCGTGTCCTCTCGCATGCTAAAGCTATGAAAAGCCAAGTCATCTGAGAAATAATTGCTGTCCACAATTGCGATAGCATATACTGGTGCGATGTGTTTATAGCTCTGATGAGTATCACCTTCTCGTTGACGAATTTTTTCTAGGTTTTGATTGACCTGACTGCAAAGGTAAGACCACAGGCGATTGATGAAAAAATTCTGATGATGTACCTGAATTTCAATGATTACTTGGGTTCCATTATCCAACTCCGCCAAGACGTCTATACTGGTATAAAAATCCTGCGCTGAGTAAGGCATGGAAGGCAAGACATGAATATTGCTTCCCTCCAAAATCGTCACATTTTTTGCTGGCAAGTCCAGCATATCGCGAATAAATTGACAAGTGATTTCTGGATTGCTGAAAATTTTCTTAGCTACCAAGTCATTGGTTGGGCTGATGCCCGGATGTCTGAGAATCATCCTTTTCCTCCTTTTATTATACCACATTTTTAAATCTAGGTTTGCTAGATTTACTGCTACTATCTATTTATTCGGAAAAGAAAGTTCAAACTATATCATTTTAAACGAAATAAGGAACACTTGCGCGATAACAACATCATTTAACAAATAGCCAAAAAGCAACG
>NZ_VMMD01000036.1:0-20647 GCF_013277015.1 Streptococcus sp. 1032
GAACTTCTCATAATGTTTCCCATCATCACCACGAAATATCTCAGTTTCCTTTTTATCTCGTTTGATTTTTCCTTCACTGATAAGTTTTTCTTTTTCAGCTTTAATTCTCTTTAATAATTCACTTGCAGGTTCGTCATTGGGATTTTGCGGCACTAATTTCCCTTCCATCGCTCTTTGGAGAATACTTGCTTTAAGTTGTTCTGGTGTCATTATTTATCCTCCAACAACTGCAAAATATCAGTTAATACATTATCAATCTTATGATTTAAAGTTGCTCTTTCCGCTTGATAATTCTGAATCAACTCAAAGGGATTTAAGATTTCCTCTTCCTCTTTTGGAAAACCACACTGGTCTAAATTATAATTCAACTCAGCCAATTCACTAGGTGTAAATGATTTAGATTTGTAGAACTTACCTTCCAGAATCTCTTCACGATTTTCCCACCAGTCACGAACAGGATTGAAGTGTTCTGACTTCATCGGCTTAGTTTTCGAGAAATTTTTATAACCATCTGGCATATCTAAACGATAAAACCAAGTTTCTTCTGTTTTCTTTGTTTTATCAAAGAAAAGAATGTTTGTATGGATTCCTGTATACGGTGCAAAGACACTATGAGGCAACCTAATAATCGTATGCAAGTTGAACTCATCTACCAGTTTTTGTTTCAAGCGAGTTTTTACACCTTCACCAAATAGAAAACCATCAGGTAAAATAACTCCAACACGACCATTTTCTTTCAAACGATACATAATGACAGCCATAAATAAATCAGCCGTTTCAGAACTCCGTAATTCTGCTGGAAAGTTATTTTTTATTGTTTCTAATTCTGACCCTCCAAAAGGTGGATTCATCATAATAATGTCAAATTTTTCATCATCCGTATATTCACGAACATTTTTCTCCAAAGTATTTCCATGAACAATTTTAGGGTCATCAATTTCGTGAAGAAACAGATTTGTAACTGCTAAAAGATGAGGAAATGCTTTCTTTTCAATACCAAAAACAGCTGTATTATATTTTTTGGTATCTTCACTAGTTTTACGTTGACTACTTAAACGGTTCAGAGTCGAAGTCAAGAAGCCTCCTGTTCCGCAAGCAAGGTCTGCCATTGATTCTCCAAGTTTTGGGTCAAGAACTTCGGCGATAAAATCAGTTGCTGCTCGTGGCGTATAAAATTCTCCTGAGTTCCCAGCATTTTGAATATCTTTAAGAATTTTTTCGTAAATATCATTAAACGAATGACGATCTTCAAGGCTGTTGAAATCAACTTCATCAATAACATTGATGACTTGGCGTAACAAGACGCCATTTTTCATATAGTTGTTCGCATCTTCAAAAGCTGATTTAACAATCGTTTTTCGAATAGGCATATTTGAAGTTATTTCAAGCTCTTTCAACTCTTTGAATAACTTGTTATTGACAAAATCAAGTAATTCATCGCCTGTCAATACCCGTTCCCCATTTTGAGAATGAGCCCAATTCCGCCATTTTAATTCCTCTGGGATAATTGACTTATACTCGTCTTCTTCTAATTCCCAAACCATTTCACGGCTATCATAAATTTTTAAGAATAATAACCAAGACATTTGCTCAATACGTTGAGCATCACCATTAACACCAGCATCGTTTCGAGTGATATCTTGAATTCTTTTTACAAATGATGTAATTGACATACTTTCCTTTCATTAAGCTACTGTAAATAGCTCTTTCTCCAATTCTTTAATTGCTTGTAAATATCGTTTTTTATCTCCAAAATAAGTATTGATGATTTTGAAGGTTCCACCATATATCTGAAATTCTGGAAGTTTTAATGTTTCAATACTTTCGAGTTCTCCAATACCTTTATCCATGTATTTGTCCAGTAAAATTTCCAAAACAGCACGCGCTTCCTCACTATATTTATATAAATATCCGCTTTGTTTGAGTTTATTGATACGTTCCGTTTTGGTTAATTCTTTTTGACCATAGGCAAGTTTTAGGAGTAAATCAAAATCATCGATTTCTTGTTCTGATATTCCCTCCGACTCTCGAATAGCATCTAGATAAACTCCTTTTTTATAAAGTTCGTCTAAGATAAGCTTCTTTTTATCCGCCGTATGCCAAACTGTGATAAAATCGTTCAAAGTGGCGTAGCTACCTAAGATATTCTTCCGAGTGTAGTCAGTCAGGCTTTCGGTAATCAGTTTCCCGTTTTCGTCCAATACTTGAACAGTAGAATTAAGAATGGTAACCTGCTTATCTGTAACGATATATTTTTCTATTGGGTCACCACCTTCGTTTACAAAACCAGGTGTAGTACCATTGTTTGTTTTTGCGCCCGTTTCCAGAACCTTCACTGGTTCACCATCAAAATCAGGGTCAGCAAACAAATTGGTAACATTTCTAAAATCAATAATCGTAAAAAATTCTTTCCCCTTTTGAGGATAAAGACGTGTGCCACGACCAATAATTTGTTTAAACTCAGTCATGGATTGGATATTAGAGTCTAAAACAATCAAACGACATGTTTTAGCATTAACTCCTGTAGTTAATAATTTAGACGTTGTTACAATAGCGGGAAAATTAGAATTGACATCCATAAAGTTATCCAGTTGAGCTTTTCCTTCAGCGTTGTCACCAGTTACTTGCATAATATAACGATAGTCTTCTTGGACTAAGTCTAGATTCTCTTTTATAAGTGCAGCACGCATTCGCTCGGCATGGTCAATATCAACACAAAAAACAATTGTTTTATCAAATCGTGCATTGTTTTGCTTCATATAATCAGAAACAAACTTGGCAACTCTTTGAGTTCTATCATCAATGACAATGGTTTTGTCAAAATCTTTCCTGCCGTAGTACCTATCTTCTATTAATTGTCCGTTAGCATCAACTTTTCTAGTTTCTGGACGATAACCATCCACATCCACATCTAAATTAACCCTCATAACACGATATGGAGCCAAAAAACCATCCTCGATTCCCTGTTTTAAACTATAAGTATAGATTGGCTCACCAAAGTATTCCATATTGGAAGCATTCTTGGTTTCTTTAGGAGTAGCGGTCATCCCAATTTGTGTAGCAGAACTGAAATAATCAATCACCTTACGCCAGTTACTGTCTTCCTTAGCTGAGCCACGGTGTGCTTCATCAATTATGATTAAATCAAAGAAGTCTTTGTCAAACTTTTGATAATGTGTTTCAGTTCCATCTTCACCAGTTAGTTGCTGATAAAGTCCTAGATAAATTTCAAAAGAATTTAATTTTTCAGGAGCAGTCAAAAGTTTTGGTGTAATTTTCGTCATTACCTTTTCGAATGGCTTAAAGTCTTCAGCCATCGTTTGGTCTACTAAGATGTTTCTATCCGCTAAGAATAAAACTCGTTTAGCCAAACCAGCTTTTCGAAGGCGATGAATAATTTGAAAAGCCATGAACGTTTTCCCTGTTCCTGTTGCCATCACAAACATTACTCGTTTTTGTCCTCTGGCAACTGTTTCAATAGTACGGTTGATAGCTATTTGCTGATAATAGCGTGGCGTTTTCATTGAGAAGGCGTCTGTATAGTATGGAGTTGAGATAGCTTCTGTAATTTCGTATGTCAATCCTTTTTCCTTCGTCATACGAGAAAATAATTCTTCACGAGTGGGGAATTCGTCTAACTCCAGCTCACGTTCTTCTCTCGTGATACGATCGTGTTCAATAAAGCCATCACCATTCGAAGAATAAACAAATGGAACATCTAAAATCTCTCCATATTCAATAGCTTGTTGTAATCCTGCTCGAACGCTGTGTTTATTATCCTTTGCCTCAACAATTGCAATTCGAGTTCCAAATTGGTAATACAGTGAATAGTCTGATTTTTTTCCTTCTTTACGACGAGCCTTATCTCCTCTAACCTCAATTCGACCATCAGTGAAGTATTCTTCGTAAGTGATATGCTCACCATTTTTCCATCCTTTGGATACAATAGCAGGAGTGATGAAATTTGCTTTAATATCCTCCTCACTCATTTCTTTCTTAGACTTTATAAACTCAACCATATTGAACCCTCCGCATTCTAAAAATATACTTCTCCATAAAATAAACTATCAGAACAAATTATACTTCTATTATATCATACTTATAAAAATACTCTGCTAAATTGTTGAAAATAAGTATACAATATACTTTAGCATCGAGTCGGATTATCTCCGCATAACACCGCTATTTTTCGCTGTTTTTGGCAGGCGACTTATTATCATTCTATAAGCACTTTCAGTCGGGCTGGTGAGCTATTTTTCAAAAATAAATAATCACATTTAAACATTTTGAAAGTATAAAATATCTACATCAGCCATTCAAAAACTGGTGTAAATTCTACTATAATATTTTAGCATGAATAAAGATTTTTTTATGTCAAACGGATTTTAACGAGGCGGATGCTTCCTATTTTGCTTCTCTTTTTAGCTCTACTACCGGTTTTCTCAAAGTTTGTCAGTGGAGGTAGTTCTTTCAGTTGGGAAGTATTTTTGATTTTCATAATAGATTGGGTTTTATTGATAGTTTTTGCGATTCAGATTTCTTATATTTTTTGGAGATTGAGTCAAAAGTGGAAAGAATTATCTAATAAATAACACCAGGCATGTTTTCTAATTTTGGGGTAAGACAATGAATAGCAGAGTAGAATTTCGGATTTTCACCATTGTTGATTTGGACAAGGAAGAAGAATATTTGCATGAGATGCACTTGAAAGGTTGGAGATATAGAACGAGTCGTTTTGGTTTTTTCTATTTTGACCAATGTCAACCAGACGATGTCATCTACTATATATATGATTCTAGATTTCTTAAAAAATATAAGCATGAACTGCAAGATTGTAGAAATAGAGGTTGGGAATTGATAGGAGCAGGTTCTTGTTCGATTCTTCGTAAATCGGCTTCTGATTTACTTCCAGAGGATCAAGTCTATATGAGTAAGGGGCTCAGATGGGAAGTTATGCGATATAGACTTCGTTCATGTGCAGCTGCTTTCTTAGGTGGTCTTGTTGTTTGTATGAGTTTGTTTCGAGAAGAACTGTCGCAACCTTTCTTTGTCATTTTTGTTCTATATGCCTTTATGATTTCTTATCTAATCTATGGTTATTTCAGACTAAAAAGGAAATATCAAGTAGATGGAAGGTGAGTTTCTCGGTCTTCAGACCGATTTTTAGCACTCTTGGCAAAAGAGTGCTAATTTTTTGAGTTTTTATCTTGACATTCTCTTTTAAGGGTGTATAATAGAATCATGAGTTAGCACTTGAGTATGTTGAGTGCTAATCGATCAGACAGAGAGGAGTGATGAGGTGGTTACAGAGCGTCAGCAGGATATTTTAAATCTGATTATTGACATCTTTACCAAAACGCACGAACCTGTCGGATCTAAAGCCTTGCAAGAGTCTATTAACTCTAGCAGTGCAACCATTCGTAATGACATGGCGGCTCTAGAAAAGCAAGGTCTGCTTGAGAAGGCTCATACTTCAAGCGGTCGGATGCCAAGTGTTGCTGGTTTTCAGTACTATGTGAAACACTCACTGGATTTTGACCGACTGGCTGAAAATGAGGTTTATGAGATTGTCAAAGCCTTTGATCAGGAATTTTTCAAGCTTGAGGATATTCTGCAAGAGGCTGCTAATCTACTAACAGACTTGAGTGGCTGTACGGTAGTGGCTCTGGATGTTGAGCCCAGCAGGCAACGGTTGACAGCCTTTGATATTGTTGTTCTGGGGCAACATACAGCCTTGGCGGTATTTACCCTAGACGAGTCTCGAACGGTTACCAGTCAGTTTCTGATTCCAAGGAACTTCTTGCAGGAGGATTTGCTGAAACTGAAGAGCATCATTCAGGAACGTTTCCTCGGCTACACCGTTCTAGATATTCACTACAAGATTCGGACGGAGATTCCGCAGATTATCCAGCGTTACTTTACAACAACGGATAATGTGATTGATCTCTTTGAACACATCTTTAAGGAAATGTTCAACGAAAATATTGTGGTGGCGGGTAAGGTTAATCTCTTGAATTTTGCCAATCTAGCAGCCTATCAGTTCTTTGACCAACCGCAAAAGGTGGCTCTGGAGATTCGTGAGGGGTTGCGTGAAGATCAGATGCAAAACGTCCGTGTTGCAGACAGTCAAGAGTCCTGTCTAGCTGACCTAGCGGTGATTAGTAGCAAGTTCCTCATTCCTTATCGGGGAGTTGGAATTCTAGCCATTATCGGTCCAGTCAATCTGGATTACCAACAGCTAATCAACCAAGTCAATGTAGTCAATCGTGTTTTGACCATGAAGTTGACAGATTTTTACCGCTACCTCAGCAGTAATCATTACGAAGTACATTAAGATTGAAATCATTAAAGGAGGCGAAAATGGCCCAAGATATAAAAAATGAAGAAGTAGAAGAAGTCCAAGAAGAGGAAGTTGTGGAAACGGTAGAAAAAACAACTCCTGAGAAGTCTGAATTGGACTTGGCAAATGAACGTGCAGATGAGTACGAAAACAAATACCTTCGTGCTCATGCGGAAATGCAAAATATCCAACGCCGTGCCAATGAAGAGCGTCAAAACTTGCAACGTTATCGTAGCCAGGATTTGGCAAAAGCGATTCTCCCTTCTTTGGATAACCTTGAGCGTGCACTCGCAGTTGAAGGTTTGACAGATGATGTGAAGAAGGGCTTGGAAATGGTGCAAGAAAGCTTGATTCACGCTTTGAAAGAAGAAGGAATCGAAGAAATCGCAGCTGACGGCGAATTTGACCATAACTACCACATGGCTATCCAAACTCTCCCAGCAGACGATGAACACCCAGCAGATACCATCGCCCAAGTTTTCCAAAAAGGCTACAAACTCCATGACCGCATCCTACGCCCAGCCATGGTAGTTGTTTACAACTAGGCAATTCTGACGGTTGTAACATACATAATAGAAAACTTGTCCGAAACGACAATAAACTATGAAAGAAAGATAAAAAAGTAGTTCAGCTTTGCAATAGTGAGCGAAGCGAACAAAAGACGATACTCTTCGCCGTGGCGCTATTTGCGAAAACTTTGAGACCTTAGGCTCAAAGTTTAGTCAAAGAGATTGACGAGTCAAGCTCTGACGGCGCCGCCACTTAAGAAGAGTATCTAAAAGAAAAATAGAATATAAAATTTAAGGAGAAAACACATGTCTAAAATTATCGGTATTGACTTAGGTACAACAAACTCAGCAGTTGCAGTTCTTGAAGGAACTGAAAGTAAAATCATCGCAAACCCAGAAGGAAATCGGACAACTCCATCTGTAGTATCATTTAAAAACGGCGAAATCATCGTTGGTGATGCTGCAAAACGCCAAGCAGTTACAAACCCAGATACAGTCATCTCTATCAAATCTAAAATGGGAACTTCTGAAAAAGTTTCTGCTAACGGAAAAGAATATACTCCACAAGAAATTTCAGCTATGATCCTTCAATACTTGAAAGGCTACGCTGAAGACTACCTTGGTGAAAAAGTAACTAAAGCAGTTATCACAGTTCCAGCTTACTTCAACGATGCTCAACGTCAAGCAACAAAAGATGCTGGTAAAATCGCTGGTCTTGAAGTAGAACGTATCGTCAACGAACCAACTGCAGCCGCTCTTGCTTACGGTTTGGACAAGACTGACAAAGAAGAAAAAATCTTGGTATTTGACCTTGGTGGTGGTACATTCGACGTCTCTATCCTTGAATTGGGTGACGGTGTCTTCGATGTATTGTCAACTGCAGGGGACAACAAACTTGGTGGTGACGACTTTGACCAAAAAATCATCGATCACTTGGTAGCAGAATTCAAGAAAGAAAACGGTATTGACTTGTCTACTGACAAGATGGCAATGCAACGTTTGAAAGATGCTGCTGAAAAAGCGAAGAAAGACCTTTCTGGTGTGACTTCAACTCAAATCAGCTTGCCATTTATCACTGCAGGTGAGGCTGGACCTCTTCACTTGGAAATGACTTTGACTCGTGCGAAATTTGACGATTTGACTCGTGACCTTGTAGAACGTACAAAAGTTCCAGTTCGTCAAGCCCTTTCGGATGCAGGTTTGAGCTTGTCAGAAATCGACGAAGTGATCCTTGTTGGTGGTTCAACTCGTATCCCAGCCGTTGTTGAAGCTGTTAAAGCTGAAACTGGTAAAGAACCAAACAAATCAGTAAACCCTGATGAAGTAGTTGCTATGGGTGCGGCTATCCAAGGTGGTGTGATTACTGGTGATGTCAAAGACGTTGTCCTTCTTGACGTAACACCATTGTCACTTGGTATCGAAACAATGGGTGGTGTATTCACAAAACTCATCGACCGCAACACTACTATTCCAACATCTAAATCACAAGTCTTCTCAACTGCGGCAGACAACCAACCAGCCGTTGATATCCACGTTCTTCAAGGTGAACGCCCAATGGCAGCAGATAACAAGACTCTTGGACGTTTCCAATTGACAGATATCCCAGCTGCACCTCGTGGAATTCCTCAAATCGAAGTAACATTTGACATCGACAAGAACGGTATCGTGTCTGTTAAGGCCAAAGACCTTGGAACTCAAAAAGAACAAACTATTGTCATCCAATCTAACTCAGGTTTGACTGACGAAGAAATCGACCGCATGATGAAAGATGCAGAAGCTAATGCTGAAGCAGATAAAAAACGTAAAGAAGAAGTTGACCTTCGTAACGAAGTAGACCAAGCGATCTTTGCGACTGAAAAGACAATCAAGGAAACTGAAGGCAAAGGCTTCGACGCAGAACGTGACGCTGCCCAAGCTGCCCTTGATGACCTTAAGAAAGCGCAAGAAGACAACAACTTGGACGACATGAAAGCAAAACTTGAAGCATTGAACGAAAAAGCTCAAGGACTTGCTGTTAAACTTTACGAACAAGCCGCCGCAGCCCAACAAGCTCAAGCAGGAGCAGAAGGCACACAAGCAACAGGAAACGCAGGCGATGACGTCGTAGACGGAGAGTTTACGGAAAAATAAGATGCAAAGCCCGTTAAAACCTCACAGTGAAAATAGGAAATCTGACGCAGAAACTTTAGTTTCTAGGAAGATTTGTCTTTTTCACCAAGAGGTTAGGGAGTGCTCGATTTAGCATTACTAGTTTGATTTTTAAAACTTGAACGTCGTAATGATAGGAAGAAATCCAGAGGTTGCAACCCAGCCTCTGTTTTTCGATAAAAAGGACCTAAACCTGATTTATTTGGGGTTTGTCTCATCAATATGACATACAGAAATTGAACCCGATCTAAATCGAAGTTTGATTCAAAATATCAATAGAAAGGAACAATGGTGTTCAGGGAATTGAACACGGGTTCCCATATTTCTTACTCAATATAACAGAAAGGAATTGAACCCGACCTAAATTCTCGGAAAAAAGATAAATCTGCCTAGGAGCATCGCTCCAGCGTCAGATTTCCTATTTTTCAGTCGAATTTTACGGTCTTGGTATCTTGTATGAACAATACTGAATTTTATGATCGTCTGGGGGTGTCAAAAAACGCTTCGGCAGACGAGATCAAAAAGGCTTATCGTAAGCTTTCTAAAAAATACCACCCAGATATCAACAAGGAGCCTGGTGCTGAGGAAAAATACAAGGAAGTTCAAGAAGCATATGAGACTTTGAGTGACGACCAAAAACGGGCTGCCTATGACCAATATGGTGCTGCAGGCGCCAATGGTGGATTTGGAGGCTTCGGTGGTGGAGCTGGCGGTTTCAACGGGGCAGGTGGCTTCGGTGGTTTTGAAGATATCTTCTCAAGTTTCTTCGGCGGAGGCGGTACTTCACGCAATCCAAATGCTCCTCGTCAGGGGGATGACCTCCAATACCGTGTGAATTTGACCTTTGAAGAAGCTATTTTTGGAGCTGAAAAAGAAGTCAAATATAACCGTGAAGCTAGCTGTCGTACATGTAATGGCTCAGGTGCTAAGCCAGGAACAAGTCCAGTCACTTGTGGACGCTGTCATGGTGCTGGTGTCATTAACGTCGATACACAGACTCCGCTTGGTATGATGCGTCGCCAAGTAACCTGTGATGTCTGTCATGGTCGCGGAAAAGAAATCAAAGATCCATGTACAACTTGTCACGGAACAGGTCATGAAAAACAAGCCCATAGTGTACATGTAAAAATCCCTGCTGGTGTGGAAACTGGTCAACAAATTCGCCTAGCCGGTCAGGGTGAAGCAGGATTTAATGGTGGACCATACGGTGACTTGTATGTAGTAGTTTCTGTGGAAGCCAGCGACAAGTTTGAACGTGAAGGCACGACTATCTTCTACAATCTCAACCTCAACTTTGTCCAAGCCGCTCTTGGTGATACAGTTGATATCCCAACTGTTCACGGTGATGTTGAATTGGTTATCCCAGAGGGAACTCAGACTGGTAAGAAATTCCGTTTACGTGGTAAGGGAGCTCCGAGTCTTCGTGGTGGTGCTGTTGGTGACCAATACGTTACCGTTAATGTCGTAACACCGACAGGCTTGAACGACCGTCAAAAAGTAGCCTTGAAAGAATTCGCAGCTGCAGGTGATTTAAAAGTCAATCCAAAGAAAAAAGGCTTCTTTGACCATATTAAAGATGCCTTTGATGGAGAATAAAGTAAAAAGAGCCGATGAGCTCTTTTTGTTTATAGATTTTTTAAGACTTTCCTTAAGTAATGACGGACGGTAGCGCCCTTCTTCGAAGTTCCATACCTAAACTTTGAGCCTAGGTCTCAAAGTTTCCGAACACCTGAAACCAAGCTATTTCAGGTGTTTTCATTACGGCGGAAAGTCTGGGAAAGTCTTCGATTTAGTTATGAAACGGTGAATGATACTCTTCAAAAATCTCTTCAAACCACGTCAGCGTCGACTTGTCGTACTCAAGTACTACCTGCGTCTAGCTTTCTAGTTTGCCCTTTGATTTTTATTGAGTATGAGTTTTCTAAATTATGATGTATAGTTGATGGGATATAACTTGTTTACCTTTTAAAAAAGAGCCGATTGGCTCTTTTTACTTATCTTTAAGTTCCTGTGTTTCTTTGATCACAGCTAGTCTAGTCTGGATATCTTTTTCCAAGACCTTAAACTTGTAAGTCAGGTCTTCTTGGTATTCCTTGATGAGTTCTTTTTGTTGGTCGATGATTTGCAGGCTGTTTTGGATAATATCCACATCATCCTTGATAGCTTGAACGCGGTCAGTGGTATTCAAGACTTCATCTGTGATGGTTTGGCGATTTTTTGTGATCAGATAACTTCCAGCTGCAGCTCCTGCAAATAACAGTAGGTTGGATAATTTCATGGCAACTCCTTAGGCGTTTTTGATAGTTTCAGCAACTTGAGCAAGTTTGTCAAAGTCTGGTTCGTGGGCGATAAAATCAATCTTGAGGTCATCGTCTGCACTGTAGCGAGGCACGAGGTGAACGTGGGTATGAAAGACGGTTTGTCCTGCGATTTCTTCACAGTTGGCAATGATATTCATACCAGCAGCCTTGGTAGCTTTCATGACTTTTTGAGCTACTTTTGGTACTTGGGCAAAGAGTTGGCTGGCGCTAGTAGCGTTCATTTCCAAAAGATTGCGATAGTGTTCTTTTGGCACGACCAAGGTATGTCCTGGTGTCACTTGAGAGATATCAAGAAAGGCAAGAACCTGCTCATCTTCGTATACTTTTGAAGCAGGAATTTCCCCTGCGATGATTTTACAAAAAATGCAATCTGACATAAAATCTACCTCTACTGTATTGAATTTTGATATAATATAGCTACATTATACCAGATTTGGAGAAAATATGTTAGAAATTAAAAACCTGACAGGTGGTTATGTTCATGTCCCTGTCTTGAAAGATGTGTCCTTTACTGTTGAAAGTGGGCAGTTGGTCGGTTTGATTGGTCTCAATGGTGCTGGTAAATCGACGACTATCAATGAGATTATCGGTCTGTTGACACCTTATAGTGGTTCCATCAATATCAATGGCTTGACCTTGCAAGAAGACGCGACTAGCTACCGCAAGCAGATTGGCTACATTCCTGAGACACCTAGTCTGTATGAGGAATTGACCCTCAGAGAGCATATCGAAACGGTTGCTATGGCTTATGGTATTGACCAGAAAGTGGCTTTTGATCGAGTGGAACCTTTGTTAAAAATGTTCCGTCTGGACCAGAAATTAGATTGGTTCCCTGTTCATTTTTCAAAAGGGATGAAGCAAAAGGTCATGATTATCTGTGCTTTTGTGGTGGATCCGAGTCTCTTCATCGTGGATGAGCCTTTCCTTGGTCTTGATCCGCTGGCTATTGCGGACTTGATTCAGCTTTTGGAAGTGGAAAAGCAAAAAGGCAAGTCCATTCTCATGAGTACCCACGTGCTGGATTCGGCTGAGAAGATGTGTGATGCTTTTGTCATTCTTCACAAAGGGGAAGTGCGTGCCAAGGGGAATTTAGCGCAACTGCGCGAAGCCTTTGATATGCCTGAGGCTAGTTTGAATGATATTTACTTGGCTCTGACCAAAGAGGAGGAGCTATGAAAGACTTGTTTTTAAAGAGAAAGCAGGCTTTTCGTAAGGAGTGTCTTGGTTATTTGCGCTATGTTCTCAATGACCACTTTGTCTTGTTCCTGCTTGTTCTGCTGGGCTTTCTAGCCTACCAATACAGTCAACTCTTACAACATTTTCCTGAAAATCATTGGCCTATCCTTTTATTTGTAGGAATTACGTCTGTTTTACTTTTGCTTTGGGGAGGAATTGCCACCTATATGGAGGCTCCAGACAAGCTCTTTCTCTTGGTCGGAGAAGAGGAAATCAAACTCCATCTCAAGCGTCAAACTGGCATTTCCCTAGTCTTTTGGCTCTTTGTACAGACCCTTTTCTTGCTTTTATTTGCGCCCTTATTTTTAGCCATGGGTTATGGCTTGCCAGTTTTTCTGGTCTATGTGCTTTTATTGGGGGTAGGAAAATATTTCCTCTTTCGTCAAAAGGCCAGCAAATTTTTCACTGAAACTGGACTAGACTGGGACTATGTCATTTCCCAAGAAAGCAAGCGCAAGCAAGTCTTGCTTCGTTTCTTTGCCCTCTTTACGCAGGTAAAGGGAATTTCAAACAGTGTCAAGCGTCGTGCCTATCTGGACTTTATCCTAAATACTGTTCAGAAGGTGCCTGGGAAGATTTGGCAAAATCTCTATCTGCGTTCTTATCTGCGAAATGGAGACCTCTTTGCTCTCAGTCTCCGTTTGCTCTTACTTTCCTTGCTGGCACAGGTTTTTATTGAGCAAGCTTGGATTGCGACAGCAGTGGTAGTTCTCTTTAACTACCTCTTGCTCTTCCAGTTGCTGGCCCTCTATCATGCCTTTGACTACCAGTATTTGACCCAACTCTTTCCGCTGGACAAGGGGCAAAAGGAAAAAGGCTTGCAGGCAGTGGTCAGAGGATTGACCAGTTTGGTCTTAGTAGTGGAATTAGTTGTTGGGTTGATTACCTTCCAAGAAAAACTAGCCCTTTTAGCCTTACTGGGAGCTGGTTTGGTTTTACTAGTTTTGTACCTACCTTATCAGGTAAAACGTCAGATGCAGGACTAACATTTCTTATATGACACTAAAAAAGAAGTTGAGTTCAGTTTGTCTCAACTTCTTTTATTTTCTACAGGATAATGGTTGGTCCGTAGAGACTCAACTTGGTCTTGACTTGGTCAAAGTGGAAGCGGTCATAGGTCCGCCAAGCGGCGCGAGTTGGAGCGTCTGGATTGAGAGCGCTGAGTCCCATGAGAAGACTGGAAGTCTGGTAGAATTTTTCCAGTTCAATCAAGACTCGATTATCCACTGTTTCAGCCTTAGCTAGAAAGCCAAGAATAGAGTTTAATTGCTCCTGAAAGCGGACGTCGTCAGCGGTTGCCTGTTTGCATGCTTGGTAGGCTTTGTTTAAGTCAGTAATCAAAGTCTGAGCTCTTTTGATGGGGTCTGTATCTGTCATGAGAATTCCTCCTCTAATCTGGGTGCTAGTCTTGGTTCTAGCAACTGTATTTTGATACTGTCAGTCTATCACTTTTATCTCCTTTTTCACCATCAAATCTTTAATTGTTCTTGAAATTTCCTGAATGGTACTGTTAAGATTTTATGATAAAATAGTTGTAAGATTATCATGCTTATTTGAGGAACAAGCTACCCTTCAGGAGCGTTAAAGGTCTGTTTAGGATTTGGTGGGCTTGTATCATAGTATTTTTGCTATTCTCTTTTTAGGAAGAAATCGAAACAAGGAGAGTAAGAAGATGAGAATATTTGTTTTAGAAGATGATTTTTCCCAACAGACTAGGATTGAAACGACGATTGAGAAACTCTTGCAAGAACATCAGATCATTCCTAGCTCTTTTGAGGTATTTGGCAAGCCAGACCAGCTGCTGGCAGAGGTGCATGAGAAGGGAGCCCATCAACTATTCTTTTTGGACATTGAGATTCGAAATGAGGAGATGAAGGGTCTGGAAGTGGCTAGAAAGATTCGGGATTGGGATCCTTATGCTCTCATCGTCTTTGTGACGACTCACTCAGAGTTTATGCCCCTGTCTTTTCGCTACCAAGTGTCTGCTCTGGACTACATTGATAAGGCCTTGTCAGCAGAGGAGTTTGAATCTCGTATCGAGACAGCCCTCCTCTATGCCAATAGTCAAGATAGTAAAAGTCTGGCGGAAGATTGTTTTTACTTTAAATCAAAATTTGCCCAATTCCAGTATCCTTTTAAAGAGGTTTATTATCTCGAAACATCGCCCAGAGCCCATCGTGTTATTCTCTATACCAAGACGGACAGGCTGGAATTTACGGCGAGTTTAGAGGAGGTTTTCAAGCAGGAACCTCGTCTCTTGCAGTGCCACCGCTCATTTCTCATCAATCCTGCCAATGTGGTTCGTTTGGATAAGAAAGAAAAACTCCTTTTCTTTCCCAATGGTGGAAGCTGTCTAATCGCGCGTTATAAGGTCAGGGAAGTATCTGAAGCTATCAATAACTTGCATTGAGCTAGGAGAGTTTATGAATATTGCTTGGATATTATTGTATACGCTTATTACTAATGGGCTAAAAATTGTTATTTTCTTTAAGGTAGATGGAATTGGTCTCAATTTTGAGAGAATTTTTAAGGCCTTTCTTTTTAAGCTACTTTTGGCAGTTGTTTTTGTAATGATTAGCTATATAGTAGGAAATGATTATCTATCTTATTTTATGGAACCCTTGTACGGTATAGGTTTGTCTTTCTTACTGTTAAGAGGGCTTCCTAAAAAACTCCTTTTCTTTTATGGTCTCTTTCCAATTATATTGGTGAATCTCTTTTATAGAGGGGTCTCCTATTTTGTGCTTCCATTTTGGGGACAAGAAATTGTAGATAAAGGTAGCAATCCTATCTTTTTATTGATGACGATATTCGTTTGCTTCATAGTTTTAGTCTTTTTGAAATGGTTGGACTATGATTTCACTAACTTGAGAAAGGAGATTCTCGATAAAGGTTTTCAAAAGTCCCTGACCAGGATTAACTGGATAATGGGGGCTTATTATCTAGTGATGCAAAGTCTGTCTTTCTTTGAATATGAACAAGGTATTCAATCAACGACTGTTCGCCATCTGATTCTAGTGTTTTACTTGCTCTTTTTTATGGGGATTATCAAGAAACTGGATACCTATTTGAAGGACAAACTCCATGAGAGATTGGACCAAGAGCAGGCCTTGCGCTACAGAGATATGGAGCGATATAGTCGGCATATAGAGGAACTTTACAAGGAAGTCCGGAGCTTTCGCCATGACTACACTAACCTCTTAACCAGCTTACGTCTGGGCATCGAAGAGGAGGATATGGAGCAGATAAAAGAGGTCTACGACTCCGTCTTAAAGGATTCCAGTGAAAAATTGCAGGACAATAAATATGACCTTGGACGACTCGTGAATGTTCGTGATAAAGCCCTCAAAAGTCTCCTAGCAGGGAAATTTCTAAAAGCCAGAGATAAGAAGATTGTCTTTAATGTCGAAGTTCCAGAGGAGATTCAGGTCGAGGGGATGAGCTTGCTTGATTTTCTAACCATTGTGTCTATCCTTTGTGACAATGCTATTGAAGCTAGTGTAGAAGCCTGTCAACCTCATGTTTCAATCGCCTTTTTAAAAAATGGGGCACAGGAGACCTTTATCATCGAAAACTCCATCAAAGAAGAGGGTATCGATATTTCTGAAATCTTCTCCTTTGGAGCAAGTTCTAAAGGGGAGGAGAGAGGAGTTGGTCTCTATACCGTCATGAAAATTGTGGAAAGCCATCCCAATACCAGTCTCAATACCACCTGCCAAAATCAAGTCTTTCGTCAGGTTTTAACAATTCACTCGATGTCAGTTGATGATTAGAAGATTTGTTGAAAGAAGTACTGCCCAAAGTCATCAATTAAAATACTATAGTATGCGAGGTATATTAAATGAATAAGAAATCCTTTTTTATCATCTGTTCTACGTTAATCATAGCATCGAATCTTCTCATGATTTCCGTGGTGAATAAGGGAGAAGAAACGGGGAGTAATCTGTTTGTGATTGCTATAGCCTGTGTTATGTTACCATCATTCTTATATGCGGTTGAGAACCGACTGACTTCTCTAATTCGGACAGGGTCAGTAGCTTTACTCTTATTGACAGTATTGTCCTTAGTCCGTCTTGTCAACAGAATAGAGAGGACGCCTGAAATTCTCAACATTATCATTACTCTTCTGGTTTTGGCAGGTGGGACAGCCTGTATCCTTGTTGCGATTATGAGAATATATGAGAACAGAAGGAAGTAAGGGTGAATAGCTTTCTATTTTGTATTTTCACATTGTTAAATTCCCCTAGGGCAAGTATGTTTTTCATGCTTGCTTTTTAAATTTTTTACAATTCAAGATGTTTTGATGACCATTTATGATTTGGATGGAAAATTTTAAAAAATAGTAGTATACTAACCTTATTAAGGTTGTAATAGGACGAAAGTAAAAAGAGGTATTCCTCGTGAATGCAAAAACAATGTTACAATTGGCTATTATGGTTGCTTAAAGACTTGAGCTTGTGTACTTGGAGGTAATTATGGATTTTAAAAGTTTTATTATTGGTTTAGTAGTTGGTATATTTGGTCCTTATATGGATGATTTAATTAGAAAAATATTTTCAAAATCTCCCAAAAAGGATACAGATAGTACCCTCTAAAAAATAAATTTCTCCCCTGTATTTGCTAGCTTAATTTACAGGGGAGTTTCTTTAATTTTGTTTCGCCTGTCAAAATGATATGTGATAGCAGGATGAAAAGTCTACAAACAAGTTGGTATCAATACAATATAAAGAGGAAAGTATGTTTTTCATGCTTGCTTTTTAAATTTTTTACAATTCAAGATGTTTTGATGACCATTCGTGATTTGAGTGATCCAAGGTCAAAATAAGTGCTATACTAATAGTGTAAAGGTTCTAGCTCAACAAACATTTAGGAGGAAATCTTATGAAGAAAAAAATACTTGTCATTTTCATCTTGTATCTAATCATGTCCATCTTTCTATATCCGCTTAGGGAGAGTGCTTGGTATCAGCTATTTTATACTATAGCCTATATGATTGCGGTTATGATTTATCTTGCTTTAACTAAAAAGAAAGGAGCAAAGAAATGAAAACTTTTCTTGCTAAAAAACGGAACATCTTCCTTGCGAGATTGTTCTTAGGTCAGTTGCCCTTGCTTGTCTCTACTTATCTATTTCTATCTCGTCAGTTTTTAAATTTTTCCTTGGTTTTCCAATTTCTTTTAGTGGTTATTAACTTGGCTTCGATTTTGGTTACTGTTTACCTCACTAGGGAGATGAGGATAAGAGAGTTTGAAGATGATGATTTGGTTAGTCCTAGAACCAATCAACTCATGTTCATCGGCTTGACAGGTTTTATGTCTATTATCTGTTTGTATAGAGGTATCACAGCAGGAGAATCCTATCAGCAATTGATTGCCTACATTGGTGCTATTCTCTGCTTGATTATCATGCTTCTGCTTATTTGGGGCTTGAAGTATTATAAAAAGTAGGGGCTAATGAAGTTTTTACAATTCAAGATGTCTCGATGACTATTCAAGATTTGGATGAAAAACTTTAACAAATAGTGCTATACTGAAATTGTCAAAGTTGCAACGGGTGCTGCTACATTATGTTAAAAATCGCTCTTGATTGATAAGCTGGATTTGTTAGGAAAGGAGTAAATAATTATGGATAAGAAAAAGATAGTTTCGACTATAATATGTATAGTATTTCTTGTAGTGTCAGTAGATAATTTTTTTAGAGACTTAACCCCGTTATTGTTCATTTTAAATATTATTGGCCTAACTTGTTTTTTAGTGTTAACATACACTAACATAAAAGAGATACTCTTGAATATAAGTAAATGATGATTTGGTTAGTCCTAGAACCAATCAACTCATGTTCATCGGCTTGACAGGCTTTATGTCTATTATCTGTTTGTATAGAGGTATTTCAGAAACAGAATTCTATCAACAACTAATCGCTTATATATATGAAATACAGACTATTTCTTGTTATTTTCTTGAGTAGTGTGTTGGATATTCTTTTAGGGACATTTTTACAAATCTCTATCGTATCGATTGGGTGGCTTGTTCTTTACAGTGGTTTGTTTGAGGCAGGAGTTTTCCTTCTTGCCAATAAAGGGTTGGCGGTAAAAATCAAGGAAGTAGACATTCGAAATCGCTTTAAATTTATTTTTGGAAAAACCTTATGGTTTCAAATTCTTTTGCTCATCTTTTTGATAATCAAACTTTATCTTGGTTTGGATGCGAGGTTGATTTTATTCTATGGACATATTTTCATTGTCTTTAATGCCTTAATGTATCTATTATCTAGTAGTCAGGTTATCCTTAAAAAGAACAAACTGTCTTCTTAATCTTACAGCAGTAGAGCCTGACAAGGGGAGCCATCCTGTCTTGTAGATAGTAGGAGGATTTATATGAAAAGACACTCTATTCTTTTCAAAACGAGTGCAATTCTTTCTTATTTGTTTCTGTTTTTCGGACTGTCTTGGACGCACCAATTTTGGAGCAATTATTGGGAGTTCTCGTCTTGGGTAGGAAATATTATCTGGATTCGAAACATCATCAGCCTTCTCTTTATCGGCTTGATGGTTTGGATTTTGGTCAGGTCGGGCCATGCTTATCTCTTTCGTATCCCTAGGAAAAAGTGGTTGAGCTATTCTGTTCTGACGGTGTTAGCAGCTGTTGTGCTTATCTGCTTTAACTATCTGACAGCTAAACACGTTCAGGGAACCAATGAAGGGTGGAATTTGTTTATTGCTTATAGTGAGACAAATTTTGCGGAGTTTGGTGTTTACCTAACCTTAATCGTACTAGGACCTCTGATGGAAGAATTGGTATGTAGGGGATTGCTTCAACATGCCTTCTTTAAGAATTCGAGGTGGGGGCTGGATCTTCTCTTTCCGTCATTCTTATTTGCCTTGCCCCACTTTTCTAGCTTGCCAAGTCTGGCAGATATTTTTGTCTATACGGCAGTGGGCTGTCTATTTGCCTGTCTAACACGTTATACTAAGAGTATCTATCCTTCTTATTCGATTCATATTGTTAATAATATCATCGCAAACTTACCATTTTTGCTCACTTTTCTACATAGGGTCTTGGGGTAAAAAAACCAAAGGCTTGCTTTTCAGCCATAGAGGAGGTTATCATGTATAAACACTTATTTTTCCTAGATTCAAAAACCTTAGACTGGTTGACACCTTATATTCTGGTCTTGGCTTCTGACACCATTGCCTTTAATGTTTTTGTGCTAACCTTTGTATCTGTTGTGATGTTTTATTTTCTGAATCCCATGCTATCTTTAATGGCTATATTCTTAGGAGCTGGCTATGTGGTCGGTTTTTGGTTGTTAAAATGGTTTGTTTTGGAAAGGTTAGAGCTCAAGGATGACGCGTAGGAAGTCTGTTTGGTGAGGAGGATAATTTGATGGAGTTTTTTGACAAATTTCATGCCTTTTGTTTTGGATTTTTAGTACTAATAATCGTCATTACAGTTCCTTATACGATTAACCACGGGGATTTTTTTCAAAATGAGCCTGCACTGATTATTGTAAGTCTTCTTGTAACCTCGATGAGTGTTGCTTATGCTAGAAAATTTGAAATGATTTCTTTTGGGATGTTAAGCAAGAAAGACATTTTGCTTTTCATTACAATCTTTCTTCTAAGTCTGCTTGAGACGCTGGTTTATATTCATTTCTTCGCTATTTCTTCTGGCGCGGGAGTTCAACACTTGGCGGAAGTCCGCAGAGGAATTTCCCTGTCTTTGGTTTTGACTTCCTCAGTTTTTGGCCCCATCCAGGAGGAACTCATTTTCAGAGGACTTCTTCAAGGTGCGGTTTTTGACAATTCTTGGTTAGGGCTTGTGCTAACTTCCTCTCTCTTTTCGTTCATGCATGGTCCTTCTAATGTCCCTTCGTTTATTTTTTATCTACTTGGGGGCTTGTTGCTGGGCTTTGCTTATAAAAAGAGCCAAAACTTATGGGTTTCTACTCTAGTTCACATGTTTTACAATGCTTGGCCACTCTTATATTATTTATAAAAATCATGAAAGGGAAGCAGAAGAAAGAGCTTGCCTTTTCTTTCTACAATGATACCCAAGTCAATCCAGAGGCTTTTCTGGTAAATTCCCAAACTA
>NZ_VMMD01000037.1:0-267 GCF_013277015.1 Streptococcus sp. 1032
CTATTACAGCTTCCGCTGCTTCCTTCGCTGCTTCTGCTTTTTGCTTAGCGTCGTTATAGGCAGTCACTTTGCTTGCTGGCTTGTCAGCTGTGTCTGGTGCACTTGTGATTTCGCTGCCTAAGGCATTATTCGCTTGCGTTAGAGCTGTCTTGTCTGCTTTATCGACTAACTTCTCTTTCGCTTTGTCCAACTTACCTTGAGCTGCGGTTACTTTTTCTTTCGCTGCTTGAACTTCAGCCGCTGTCGCATTGTCACCTTTAGCTAATG
>NZ_VMMD01000037.1:438-754 GCF_013277015.1 Streptococcus sp. 1032
ATTACAGCTTCCGCTGCTTTCTTAGCTGCTTCTGCTTTTTGCTTAGCGTCGTTATAGGCAGTCACTTTGCTTGCTGGCTTGTCAGCTGTGTCTGGTGCACTTGTGATTTCGCTGCCTAAGGCATTATTCGCTTGCGTTAGAGCTGTCTTGTCTGCTTTATCGACTAACTTCTCTTTCGCTTTGTCCAACTTACCTTGAGCTGCGGTTACTTTTTCTTTCGCTGCTTGAACTTCAGCCGCTGTCGCATCGTCACCTTTAGCTAATGCATCTGTTGCTGCTTGCTTAGCTGCTGTTACGGCATCTTCTGCTTCTTTCT
>NZ_VMMD01000038.1:0-1666 GCF_013277015.1 Streptococcus sp. 1032
GCTTGAGCGAGAGCTTCTCGTGCTTGGTCGAGAACTTTCGCATCTACACTTGTAAGGTCGCTTTCTTGCAGAACCTTAGTCAATTCCTTGGTCAACTTCTTGAGTTCTGACTCTTTCTTACGACGCGCGATGAGGAATAGAAGGAGACCAAGAAGGGCGAGCAGGCTACCAATCATCGTACCATATGGAAGATGATCTTGCTCTTTGCTTGTTTCTTGCATTTCCTCTTCATCCTTAGTCGCTTGCTTGCCTCTCAAGGATTCGAGTGCTTCTTTGACCTTAGCAGTCATCTCTCTCAATCCTGCTTCTGTCAAGTCAGTATTTCTAAGGGCTGCTTGACCCTCTCCAAGAATGACCTTAGCAGCGTCGATGACAGATTGATCAATACCATCCAAGTCTTTCAAACGAGTTTCCAGTTCTTCAACCAATCGAGCAAGTTCAGACTTGTCAACAGAACGAGTCTCACTAGGAGTCACTGGAGTGCCTGAATTGTTTGAAGTAGATGTAGAAACTGGTGTTTCTTGAGCTGGAGTACTTGCTTGAGCCTGTCCAACAGTAGATGATGGAGTAGCAGGGGTGGTGTTGCTACTATCGTCTGTCGTCACACTAGGGGCTGGAGTGTTGGCACTGTTATCTGGTGTCACACTATCGCTATTGCTGTCAGCAGGGGTGGTAGTACCGCCGTTGTTCGTGTTAGCACTATTGTTAGTGTCGCCACTAGTATTGCTGTTACTGCTATTGTCGGTATTAGCACCGTTGTTGGTGTTAGCACTATTGTTAGTGTTGTCATCATTACTTGGTACAGAAGTTGGTTTATCTACCAAGCCTTCTTTGGCTTTATCAAGTTCTTTCTTCGCTTCATCAACTTTCGCTTTCGCATCCGCTACGTCTTGTTCCGTTGCGTTCGCGTTGGCAATCACTTTTTCAGCTTCGGTTACTGCTGCGTTAGCTTTTGTCTTCGCGTCTTCATAAGCTTTCTTACTTGCTTCTGTCTTACCAGATGTTGATGCTCCTGGAGTAAGGGCTGCTTCCAAGTCCTCTTTAGCTTGCGTTAGAGCTGTCTTGTCTGCTTTATCGACTAACTTCTCTTTCGCTTTGTCCAACTTACCTTGAGCTGCGGTTACTTTTTCTTTCGCTGCTTGAACTTCAGCCGCTGTCGCATCGTCACCTTTAGCTAATGCATCTGTTGCTGCTTGCTTAGCTGCTGTTACGGCATCTTCTGCTTCTTTCTTAGCAGCTTCGTAAGCTGTAATACTTTCTGGTGTCTTACCATCTGTATTTACCACTTCATCTAACTTAGCTTTGTCTTCTGCTAATTTAGCTTTCGCTGTTTCTGTAGCTGCGGCGGTTACGGCATCTTCTGCTTTCTTCAACGCGTCTTTGGCTGCGTTTACTTTCGTAATCTCTGCTTGGACGGCTGCTGGTGTCGCATTGTCGTTGTTGATCACTTCTTGCGCTGCTGTCTTAGCTGCTTCTGCTGCTTTCTTAGCTTCGTCATATGCAGTCACTTTGCTTGCTGGCTTGTCAGCTGTGTCTGGTGCACTTGTGATTTCGCTTCCTAAGGCATTATTCGCTTGCGTTAGAGCTGTCTTGTCTGCTTTATCGACTAACTTCTCTTTCGCTTTGTCCAACTTACCTTGAGCTGCCGTTACTTTTTCTTTCGCTG
>NZ_VMMD01000039.1:0-816 GCF_013277015.1 Streptococcus sp. 1032
CATCTCCTTGGGAAACAATTGAAATCTCTAAATCTTTCTTTTTAATCTTACCTTCTTCGAAGAGTTTTTCCTTTTCTGCTCGTATTTTTTCAAGTAGAACTTCGACTGGTTCATCATTTGGGTCTTGTTCAACTAATTTTCCTTGCATAGCATATTGAAGAATAGATTTTTTTAGTTTATCTGGAAATTCTTTATCTAGCTGTTCTAGTCTATTATAACTTTCAGCATATTCATCTACTTTTTCTAAAGCTGATTCGATTACTTCTACTATGCGTTGTTGTTCGGATAGTGGAGGCAATAACATAGGAACTTCATATTTTAAAAATTTTATTGAAGCTAAATTTTTTATCGCTGAACCTATAGAATGCTCTTTTAGTGTATTAATCAAACTCGTAAACATCCATTTAAAATACTGTGAATCTATTATATCTGAGTTTAACGTAAGTTTTAATAATGCTTGATTTATAACTCCATTATAATAATTTGAAGGTATTTGAAAGATTTCTCCAATAGTACCTGCACAAGATATTAAAATATCTCCTGCTTTTATTGAAAAATTTTTTAAACGTATATAATCACTCTCTTTTAACCAATAGTCTCCATAATCTATAGTTTTTCTTATAGCATTACCTTGTTCATAAACCTTATATGTATGTTCTCCTTTCGGAACAAACATTGACTTTGTTATAGAACTACCAAAAGGACCTCTTTTTATTGAGCCGTCCTCTAATGCACAAATGTCTGGTAAATAAACTATGGCCCATCCTTTAGGTATATTATGTTTAAACTCTTTTATACTTCCATCAGCGAACTTCT